>JALEJO010000094.1 GCA_022769365.1 Oscillospiraceae bacterium
CCTGTTCCAAAAGCAAATCCGCATTTTGTACATATTGCAGCATTAGGATCCATCTCTGCACCACAATTTTTACAATATTTCTTTGGCATCGGCGCTGTCTTCGGATCAGGGTTGGAACTCTGTGCATTTTCTGCTGTTCTAATGATTGGAGCTCCACAAGATGTGCATACAGCTGCATTTTCCTCTACTTTTGCTCCACAATTTTCACAAAACATTATTTATCCTCCGAATAAGATTTTAATAAAATATAGTATTTAACCATTTACATTATATCATTGATGTATAAAAATGTCAATATATTTATAAAAATAAAGCAGAAATCCACGAAGAATTTCTGCTGAAAGTTTTTAATATTAAATTACTTAATATAAACTCTGCTCATTCTCTGATCTTTAACAGGTCTGTCTGAATAATCAGTTTGTGTTTCTGCAATTTCATCAACAACGTCCATTCCTGATACAACCTTACCAAATGCAGCATACTGACCATCAAGATGAGGTGCATCTTCATGCATAATAAAGAACTGTGAACCTGCTGAGTCAGGCATCATCGAACGTGCCATTGAAATAACCCCTCTTGTATGTTTAAGGTCATTTTTAACACCATTCATTGCAAATTCGCCCTTTATCTGATAACCTGGACCACCCATACCTGTGCCGTCAGGACATCCACCCTGAATCATAAAACCTTTTATTACTCTGTGGAAAATAAGTCCGTCATAAAAACCTGCTTTAACAAGCTTTTCAAAATTTTCACAAGTAATCGGGGCAATTTCAGGATAGAGTTCAATTTCTATTTTCTTGCCATTTTCCATTTCAATTACAACCATAATAAAATACTCCTCAAAATAATTTTATACAACATCATAAGATGTTATAAGCGTTAATCAAGATTTTTTATAACACAATTTTGTTATAATATCAAAAACAGATGCTGCAATGAATGATGCACCTATAAACCATTGAAGTGATGCCATAAAGTATTTGTATTTGACAATTATCAGCACACCTAAAACAACAGTTATTGCAGAGAGTATAAATCCTGCTATCCATTTATTGCCAAATGCTCTTGCAGCAAAAGAATTGCTCATTCCATAAAACCCATCTGCAAGAAGAGTCAGACCTATAAAAATAGGAATAAGAAATTCAAGAAAAACAGGAAGTATTTCAAGAAAAACGCCGCCTATCAAAAGCAGTACAGTAAATACAGCAAATTTACCCTGTCTTTGACCATCAACGCTTTTTTTGGCAAAATAAAGTATTAAACAAACAACAGCTGCAAAAATAAAGAAATATCCTGCAAGTTTGCATACTTCATTCAAAAAATTCTGATTAATAACCAGTGCTATACCAACGATCAGAAAGCATATTGACGGAATCAGTTTTGTAAATTTGAATTTTTCTTCAGTCACTTTCTACCACCCTTTCAAAGTTAATGTTTTAATTATAACATATTCTGATGTTAAAATCAATACAAATTTTGAGTTTTTTCTAATATGTAAAAAAACATAAGTTATTTTTTAAAATAGTCGACAGAATCAAACAAAAAATCGGTTTAATATTGACAAAAGCAGAAAAAATGGGTATACTATAGTAGTAGAGGTAATACAAACTTAGTAAAATTTAAGTAAATACTTCTGCGAAAAATATTTTTAGGAGTAAAAGATGAATATTTGGCATGAAATGAATCCTAAAAGAATAAAGCCAAATGATTTCGTTGCTGTTATTGAAATACAAAAGGGCAGCAAAATGAAATATGAGCTTGATAAGGAAACAGGTATGCTTGAACTTGACAGAATTTTGCATACTTCAACACATTATCCTTCAAGTTATGGTTTTATTCCAAGAACGTATGCAGATGATGGTGACCCGCTTGATGTACTTGTATTATGTTCTGAAATTCTTAAATCTATGACAATTGTCAGATGTTATCCGATAGGCGTTATCAGAATGATAGACAGCGGTAAAAATGATGATAAAATAATCGCAATACCTATGCAGGATCCTACTTATAACTGTTACAGAAATATTGATGAACTTCCTCAGCATATTTCAGATGAAATGATGCATTTTTTCAGGGTTTACAAAGAACTTGAAAATAAAACAACAGCAGTAAACGAAATTGAAGGTGCTGATGTTGCAAGGCAGATTATTGAAGAAGATATAAATCGTTATATCGATAATTTTTGTAAATAAAACCAAAGGAGTATTA
The DNA here is from genome assembly GCA_022769365.1 of Oscillospiraceae bacterium. Classification (GTDB taxonomy): domain Bacteria; phylum Bacillota; class Clostridia; order Oscillospirales; family Ruminococcaceae; genus Ruminococcus_C. The sequence continues at coordinate 2,212 of JALEJO010000094.1, forward strand.
TAAATCAATGGAAATTAACGCAAAGAATATCAATCTTAATGCAGACGGATGTGTTGCACCACTTGGACTTATCGTAACTAAAAGTGCAACTGAACTTGGTAAGAAAATAAATGATTACCTTGTTGAATGGAACGAACAGGATAATGTTGATACATACATTATCGACAATGAGTGTCCGAGATTCTCATCAGGCGACGGTAAGGGAATAATCCAGTCAACTGTACGAGGAAAAGATTTGTTTATTCTTGTTGATGTTGGAAACTATAACTGTAAGTATAATATGTTTGGTCAGCAGAACTCAATGTCTCCTGACGACCACTTCCAGGATTTAAAGCGTATAATTCAGGCTGCAAGCGGTAAAGCGTACAGAATTAACGTTATTATGCCTATCTTATATGGAGGAAGACAGCACCGCAGAAGCTATCGTGAATCTCTTGACTGTGCTGTTGCACTTCAGGAACTTGAAAGAATGGGTGTTTCAAACATTATAACATTCGACGCACATGATCCAAGAGTTCAGAACGCTATACCGATAATGGGATTTGACAATGTTATGCCGACATATCAGGTTTTGAAGGCAATGTTCAATTGTATTCCTAATTTTGATAAGGATAATCTTATAGTTGTAAGCCCTGATGAAGGTGCAATCAACAGAAATATGTACTATGCATCAGTTCTTGGTGTTCCGCTTAGTATGTTCTATAAAAGACGTGACTATTCAAAGATAGTTGAAGGAAGAAATCCTATCGTTGCACACGAATATCTTGGTAATTCAGTTGAAGGCAAAGATGTATTCATTGCAGATGATATAATTTCATCAGGTGAATCAATGCTTGATATTGCATACGAACTCAAAAAGAGAAATGCAAAGAGTATTTACTGCTATGCAACATACGGTCTTTTCACAAACGGACTTGAAAAGTTCGATAAAGCAGTTGCAGAAGGTGCAATTACAGGTGTATTCGGTACAAATCTTACATATTCAACTCCTGAACTCCTTAGCAGAGATTGGTTCCACCTTGTAGACGTTTCAAAGTATACAGCATACTTTATTGAAGCACTCAACCATGATATATCTATTGGTTCTATAATTGATCCTCACGAAAAGATAAAGAACCTTCTTGCTAAGCATAGCAAATAATTTTATGGTAATAATACTTGATAGCCACAAGGCTCTTGTATTGTTTAAAACTTGTTTGGTTTCCCTTAATTAAGATAATACCAGGCAGGTTCATATAAAAGATTTATCGAAAGGATGTAAAATAAAATGGAAATAACAAAAGAAACTACTATGGGCGAAATGATTGAATTTGACAGAGGCATTGCCTATATTCTTATGGAATCAGGTATGCACTGCGTTGGTTGCCCATCATCAATTGGTGAATCACTTGAAGAAGCTTGTATGGTACATGGTCTTGATGCTGATGAAGTTCTCAAGAACATAAATGAATATCTTGCTTCAAAAAAAGAAAAGTAAAAATCAAGAGATTTTCTTTCCCTTATCAGAAATGATAAGGGAATTTTTTTGCAACTATTAAAGTGGAAATTTATTTATTTGATAAAATGTAAGTTTTTTTTCACAAAAACACTTGATTTTTTGTGAAAGATAGTGTATAATATAAAAATGTAAATGTTTTATAAATACAAATACTTTTTAAAATAAATAAAATCGAAAAAGGAGTTGTTAACAATGAAATTTGATTACACACATATAAAAAACATTGCAATTGTCGGACATCATGGTTCGGGGAAAACATCACTTGTCGAGTCACTTTTATTCAAATCAGGAGCTATTTCTCAGTTAGGAAAAATCGAAAGCGGAAACACAGTTTCTGATTTTAAGTCTGAAGAAATAAAAAGAAAGTCGTCTGTTTATACTTCACTTTCTTCAACTGAATATAATGGTTTTAAGTATAATATACTTGATACCCCTGGAGTTTTTGATTTTATTGGAGAACAAATTGAAGCCATTAGTGCAGCTGATAGTGTTATTATTACTGTTTCAGGTAAATCAGGGGTTAAAGTTGGAACACATAAAGCATATGATAGATGTGTTGAAATGAAAAAGCCGCATATGTTTGTTGTTACAAAACTTGATGATGAAAACGCAAATTTTAACAATGTTCTTACATCATTGAAAGCAGAATTTGGACCATCTGTATGTCCTGTTGTTGTCCCTGTTATATCAAATAATAGTGTTTTGTGTTATGTTAATCTCATAGAAATGAAAGCCTATAAATATGAAAATGGTTCAGCAATTGAAACAGATATGCCTACATCTGAAGTTTCTGAGAAAATGGGTTACAGAATAGATGGACTTATTGAAGCAATGTCCGAAGCTGTTGCTGAAACAGATGAAGATTTGTTTGAGAAATTCTTTTCAGGTGAAAAATTTACTCAAAAAGAATTAATTGATGGAATACATAAAGGTGTAAATGAAGGAATTATAACACCTGTAACGTGTGTAGCTGCAACAGACATGTCGGGTGTTGATATGCTTTTGAAAGAAATGGAACTTCTCTTGCCAACATCATCTGAAACCGATTCTTTATACGCAGAAGATGAAACAGGCAATATATGCGAAATAAAGTGTGATAATAACAGTCCACTGTGTGCTAAAGTGTTCAAGACATCAATAGACCCTTATATAGGAAAAATGTCCTATGTAAAAGTTCTTTCAGGTTCGATTAAAACAGGAATGACAATAATTTGTGCTGAAACAGGGGAAAAAGAAAAAGTAGGTAAACTTGTCACACTTAAAGGAAAAGAGCAAAAAGATATTGATGAAATATCATGCGGAGATATTGGGGTTATAATAAAATCAAATGCACAAACAAATTCTACAATTTGTCAGCCTGAAAAGATTTTAAAATATAATGACATTTCTTTTCCAAAGGGATACTATTGTATGTCAGTAAAACCTGTTAAACAAGGTGATGAAAGCAAGATTTCATCTGCAATGTCAAAAATACTTGATGAGGATAGAACTTTAACATTTGAAACAAACCCAACTACAAATGAACAAATTTTATCAGGACTTGGTGAACAGCATCTTGCCTCTGTTGTATATAAACTCAAAGAATTATATAATGTAGAAGTTGAGTTAAAAAATCCTAAGATAGCTTATAAAGAAACAATACGCAAAAAGGCAAAAGTACAAGGAAAACACAAAAAGCAGTCAGGCGGTCATGGACAGTATGGCGATGTATGGATTGAATTTGAGCCATATATCTCAGATGATATTGTATTTGAAGAAAAAGTTGTCGGTGGTGCAGTACCTAAAAACTTCTTTCCTGCGATTGAAAAGGGAATACGTGAAACAATGCAAAGTGGAATACTTGGAGGATTTCCTGTATGTGGTGTAAAAGCAGTTCTTCTTGATGGTTCGTATCATCCGGTAGATTCATCTGAAATGGCATTTAAAATTGCTGCATCAATGGCAAGCAAAGAGGGAATGCGTCTTGCAGATCCTGTTCTTCTTGAACCAATTGGAAAACTTGAAGTTATTTTGCCGGAAGAAAACACAGGTGATCTTATTGGAGATCTTAATAAAAGACGTGGACGTATACTTTCAATGGAACCGCTCGATAAAAAAGGTTACTCAAAAATTGTTGCTGATGTACCTGAAAGAGAAATGTCAGATTTCACAACAGTCTTAAAAAGTATTACTCAAGGTGCAGGAAGTTTTACATACATACATGAACGCTATGAACAGCTTCCACAACAATTACTTAAAGATGTACTTTTACAAAATTGATAGATTTTTTTATCAAAATGTTAAATATCAAAATGTCTATTGACATTTAACACCATAAAGAGTATAATAAAACTGTAAAGTGAATATCTTCAGGGTAGCGTGTAAATCGCAACCGGCAGTGAACTGATTTTTCAGCAGTCTGCGAGCCTTTTTAGGTTGATTCGGTGAAATTCCGAAACCGACGGTATAGTCCGGATGAAAGAAGATTTAGACTCTTTTATTTAGAGAATTATCAAGTACCCTGACTATAGTCGGGGTACTTTTATTTTGGAGGTGAGTTTTATTTTTACAGGTCTTGTTGAGGAAAAAGGTGTTGTTGAAAAAATTTCCAAAGGAACTGCATCATATAAATTATATATAAAAGCTGATAGGATATTTTCAGATTTAAAAATAGGCGATAGTGTTGCTGTGAACGGAATATGTTTAACTGCAACAAGTGTTAATTATCCTGTTTTCTCTGTTGATGTAATGCACGAAACAATAAGAAGAAGCAGCTTATCAGATTTAACAAGTGGTTCATATGTCAATCTTGAACGTGCTATGCCGGCAAACGGAAGATTTGGCGGACATATTGTTTCAGGTCATGTTGATGGTATAGGCGTTATATCATCTTTTAAGAAGGACGATATTGCAGTCTGGATTACAATTGACACTAAACCTGAAATAATGAAATATATTGTAGAAAAAGGCTCAGTTACTCTTGATGGCGTCAGTCTTACTGTTGCAGATGTTTCCCAAAAGAACTTTTCAGTTTCCATAATTCCTCATACCGCTGAAGAAACTATTTTACTTTCAAAGAAAAAAGGCGATAAAATAAACATTGAATGTGATATTATCGGCAAATATGTAGAGAAATTGCTTGGATTAAAAAAATCTGAAAGCAAAATAACAAAAGAATTTCTTTTTGAAAATGGATTCTTTTAGGAGGATATTTTATGTTTGAATATGATACAATTGAAAAAGCACTTGAAGATTTAAAAAATGGAAAGTGCATACTTTGTACAGATGACCCTGAAAGAGAAAATGAAGGTGACCTTATCTGTGCAGCCAAATTTGCTACAACAGAAAATGTCAATCTTATGGCATCATACGCAAAAGGTTTGATATGTATGCCGATGAGTTCAAAATATACAGCTAAACTTGGACTCACTCAAATGGTTGCAAATAATACAGATAACCATTGTACAGCATTTACACAATCCATTGACCATATTTCAACAACAACAGGTATTTCTGCTTTTGAAAGAGGTATAACTGCAAGAAAATGTGTTGAGGAAAATGTTACTGCTTCCGAATTCAGAAGACCTGGACATATGTTCCCACTTGAAGCAAAACAGGGCGGTGTACTTGAAAGAGAAGGACATACAGAAGCAACTGTTGACTTTTGCAGACTTGCAGGACTTCCTGAAGTTGGGCTTTGCTGCGAAATAATGGCTGATGATGGTACAATGATGAGAACACCTCAGTTACATGAATTTGCAAAACAGCATAATCTTACGTTCATAACAATTGCTGACTTAAAAAAATACAGACGTAAAAACGACTTCTTTATGAAGGAAGTTGCAAAAGCAAAATTGCCTACAAAATATGGTGATTTTGATATTTATGGATTTAAAAATACTATAACAGGCAGAGAACACGTTGCACTTGTTATGGGCGATGTTGCAGATGGCAAACCGGTTCTTTGTAGAGTTCACTCAGAATGTCTTACAGGAGATGTTTTTGGTTCTTGTAGATGCGATTGTGGTCAGCAGCTTTCACAAGCTATGAAGAATATTGCAAAAGAGGGAAGAGGCGTTTTATTGTATTTAAGGCAAGAGGGAAGAGGTATTGGCCTTTTAAATAAGATAAAAGCTTATAAATTGCAGGAAGAAGGACTTGATACTGTTGAAGCAAATATTGAACTTGGATTTGCTCCTGACCTCAGAGATTATAGTGAAGGTGCTCAGATACTCAGAAGTCTTGGAGTAACAGACCTTAGAGTTATGACAAATAATCCTGAAAAAATTTCAGATTTGACTGAATATGGAATTAACATTGTTGAGAGAATTCCTATTCAGATACCTGCTAAACCACAGAATGAGTTTTATTTAAAAACAAAAGAACATAAAATGGGACATTTTCTTGATTATTAATACATAAGTTTATAATTTATTTATATGAAAGGATTTTTTAAAATGATTACAATTGAAGGAAAATATAATGGTGAAGGCTTAAAAATTGCTATTGTCGCAGCAAGATTTAATGAATTTATTGTTTCAAAACTTGTCGGCGGTGCTGAAGACTGTTTAAAGCGTCATAACGTTGCAGATGACGATATTACTGTTCATTGGGTACCTGGTGCTTTTGAAATACCTCTTATTGCACAAAAAGTTGCAGCAACAGGAAAATATGACGCCGTTATATGTCTTGGTGCTGTTATAAGAGGTGCAACAAGTCATTATGATTATGTTTGTGCAGAGGTTTCTAAGGGAATTGCAACTGTTTCTCTTAAATCCGATATACCTGTTATGTTTGGCGTTCTTACAACTGATACAATTGAACAGGCAATTGAAAGAGCCGGAACAAAGGCTGGAAATAAGGGTTATGACTGTGCAATGGGTGCACTTGAAATGGTATCTCTTATTAAAAATATATAAATAAAAAGGCGGCGTAATGCCGCCTGATTTATGGAGAAAAATATGAAAAAAATAATTTACTTTGACATTGATGGAACAATTGTTTCTGATGATGACCGCCATATAATACTTGATTCTACAAAAGATGCTATGAAAAAATTACATGAAAACGGAATTTATACTGTTATTAATACAGGAAGAACTCGATTTAATATAAATGAAGACATAGCTTCTCTTGGTTTTGATGGATATATATGCGGCTGCGGTACATTTATAGAAATGAATGATAAAATTTTATTATATAAAACTGTTCCCGTTGATGAATGTCAGAATATTGTAAATCTTGTAAGGAAATGCAATGCAGCACCTTTATATGAAAGAAAAGATACATTTTTCTTTGATAATCACACAAGAAATCTTGGCGGACTTTTAAAATTAAAACAACTATACGAAAAACAAGGAAAAGATGTTTCAAATACTACAGACAATGAAAATTTCAGCTTTGATAAATTTGTTATCTGGTATGATGAAAACAGCGATATTGATTCTTTTAAAAAGGGAATTGAAGGAAAATTTGATTTTATCGACAGAGGAAGAGATGTTGATAGTTTCTTTGCTGAAATGGTGCCATGTGGGTATTCAAAAGGTACAGGAATAAAATGTATGAATGACCTTCTTAAAATTAATTATGAAAACACATATGCAGCAGGAGACAGCCTTAATGATTTGCCTATGTTGCAAGCTGTAAAATATCCTATAGTAATAGGAAAAAATTCCCCACTTATTTCATATGGATTCTACAATTCAGATGATTTCGATGATGACGGACTTTCAAACGCATTTAAACATTTTTCGTTGATTTAACATAAAACAAAGACAGACTGTTTTTCACAGTCTGTCTTTTAATGTATTTAGGATTTAGAATAAAATCGTAGAAATCAAGCAAACGAAGGAACGCTATAACGAGAGTGTACTGTAGAATGACTAACTTTTCCATTGTCATCAAAATTATTATAATCATCAACAGCATCTGCAAATGTCATTGAACCAGTCATAAAATATTTTAAAGCTCTAAAAGCCTCAAGTGCAGGGAACTTTTTGTTGCTT
>JALEJO010000020.1 GCA_022769365.1 Oscillospiraceae bacterium
TAAATCATTGAAAAAAAATAAAATTTGTGGTATAATGTAATGCAAGAGGTGGTATTTAAATGAAAATAAATAATACATACAAAGGAATGATATGCATAATTCTTTCGGCTTTTTGTTTTGCTGTTATGAATGCATGCGTTAAACTTTCGGGCGATTTACCCACATTTCAAAAGGCATTTTTCAGAAATGCAATTGCACTTTTAATTGCTTCATCTGTTTTAATTGTCGAGAAAAAATCTTTTATTCCTAAAAAAGAAAATTTATTTGATTTAGTTTTAAGAGCGTTATTCGGAACGATAGGTCTTGTTTGCAACTTCTACGCAATAGACAGACTTGTACTCGCAGATGCTTCGATTTTAAATAAAATGTCGCCATTTTTTGCAATTGTTTTTTCTTTGATTATTTTAAAGGAAAAGCTCGTTTTCAAACAAATGTTAATTGTAATTGGTGCTTTTATCGGTGCATTATTTGTAATTAAACCAAGCTTTGCAAATGCTGAACTTTTCCCTTCAATAATCGGACTTATAGGCGGAATGGGTGCAGGCTGTGCTTATTCTGTTGTAAGAAAACTCGGTATGAAAGGCGAAGATAAATCATATATTGTATTTTTCTTTTCAGCATTTTCAACTGTTGCAATTCTTCCGATATTCATAGCAAATTATCAACCTATGACTTTTAAACAGTTTCTTATTTTAATCGGGGCAGGAATTGCTGCCGCAGGCGGTCAGTACTTTATAACTTTCGCTTACTATTTTGCCCCTGCAAGAGATATTTCAGTTTATGACTATTCACAAATTATTTTTGCAACTCTTCTCGGATTCATTTTGTTCGGTCAGATTCCTGATTTTTTAAGCATAATAGGATACATAATAATTGTTCTAATGGCTGTTTTAATGTTTTTATATCAAAAAATAAAATTCAAAAAAGATAATCAGATAAAAAATTTAAAGTAAAAATAAACCGAGGTTTTTCAAACTGAACCTCGGATTTTTTTAATTATTTATATCAGGAATAGATGTTGTAAAGCAATTTTCACCTTTGTGAACACCTGTTATTGAAAACTCAACCCATTCAGCAATATTTGTTGCGTGATCGCCTATTCTTTCAAAATATTTTGCAATCATAAGAAGATCTATCGCATATTCGCCGTCCTGCTTTTTTTCAGATATAACATCAACAAGAGATGATTTGATTTTCAAAAAATAATCATCAACAATATCATCATTTTTTATAACACGCTGTGCAAGTTCAATATCTTTTTTTACATAAGCATCTATGCTTGATGTTACCATCTTTATAACTTCTTCAGACATATTTTTTATTCCGACACATTCAGCAGGTGTATGTCCTTTTAAATGCGGCACTATTTCAGCTATATCTGCCGCCTGATCGCCTATTCTTTCCATATCAGTTATCATTTTAAGTGCAGATGAAATCTGTCTTAAATCACCTGCTACAGGCTGCTGAGAAAGTATGAGTTTCAAACAAATAGACTCAATTTCTCTTTCCTTGTGATCTATTTCATCATCTAATGATGCTGCCGCCTTTGCGGCTGCTGTGTTTCCGTCAAGAAGTGCTTTAACGCTTGACTGAATAGCATTCTCACAAAGTTCTCCCATTTCAATAAGCTTTGAATTTAAAACTGAAAGCTGATGTACATATAAATCTCTCATTATCCAAACCTTCCTGTTATATAGTCTTCTGTTCGTTTATCATCAGGTGATGAGAACATCTTGTCTGTATCACCATATTCAACAAGTTCTCCAAGAAGGAAAAACGCTGTCGTATCTGAAATTCTTGTTGCCTGTTGCATATTATGTGTAACTATTATTATAGTATACTTCTTTTTTAGTTCAGTAGTTAAATCTTCTATTTTAGTTGTCGAAATAGGGTCAAGGGCACTTGTTGCTTCGTCCATAAGTAAAACATCAGGTTCGACTGCCAATGCTCTTGCTATACATAAACGTTGCTGCTGACCGCCCGAAAGACCGAGTGCTGACTTTTTAAGTCTGTCTTTCAACTCGTCCCATATTGCCGCATCACGAAGTGAACGTTCAACTATTTCATCAAGCTTTGCTTTGTTTTTTATTCCATGTGTTCTTGGTCCATAGGCAATGTTATCATAAACACTCATAGGAAAAGGATTTGCTTTCTGGAAAACCATTCCTATATCACGTCTTAAACCGTTTACGTCCATTGACGGTGCAAAAATATTTTTGCCTCTGTAGTTTATTTCACCTGTTATTTTAACAGATGGCACAAGGTCGTTCATTCTGTTTATTGTCTTTAAAAATGTCGATTTACCGCAGCCTGACGGTCCTATAAGTGCTGTTATACTTTTTTCTTTTATATCTATATTGATATTTTTCAATGCCTGTGTCTGACCATACCACAAACACAAGTCATTGACTGTTATTATATTGTTACTCATAAACTTCTCCTCTTTTTGAAATACTTGCTTACAAGGTCTGCTGAAAGGTTTATTATAATAGTTAATATCATAAGTATTGCTGCAATTGCAAAAGCTACTCCAAATTCACCCTGTTCTTTTGCATATACATAAAGTGCTACTGTGAGTGTTGCTCCAGGACTTGCAAGTCCGTCTATTACTCCGTTTACAGCGTGTGCAAAACCTGCTGTGAAGAGAAGTGCCGCTGATTCGCCTAAAATTCTTCCTACTGAAAGAATACAACCTGTAACAATACCATCAATACAACTTGGAAGAACAAGTGTTCTTATAACTCTCCACTTGCCTGCACCAAGTCCGAAACCGCCCTCTCTGTAACTCTGAGGCACTGTTTTCAAACTTTCCTGAGTAGTTCTCATAATAGTTGGAAGATTCATTATAACAAGCGTTAATGCACCTGCTATAATTGATGTTCCCATTCCGAAAAACTGACAGAAAAGAAGCATACCAACAAGACCATATATAATTGAAGGTATTCCCGAAAGCGTTTCAGCTGCCCACTCTATCATACTTACAACTTTTTTATTCTTTGCATATTCAGTTAAATAAACTGCTGCTCCAACTCCAAGCGGAAGTATTATAACAAGTGACGCAAGAACTATGTAAAGTGTATTTAAAATATCAGGTAAAATTCCTATATTATTGCCTATATAGCTTGGTTTTGTCGAAAGAAGATTCCAACTTATATTAGGTATCCCTTTTACAAACACATATAATATCAATGATAAAACAAGTATGCAGGTAATTGCTGTACATAATATCATAAGTGTTTTCATTGTATATATAAATATTTTTCTCGAAAGATTTGTTTTTTTATTTTCCATATTACTTCTCCCTGTCTTTCTTTAAGAAGAAATTGAGTGTTGCATTTATAAGCATAATAAACAGGAAAAGTACAAGTGCTATTGAGAACAACGCCTGACGTTGGAGTCCTGTTGAATAAGACATTTCACTTGCAACTGCTGTTGTAAGAAATCTTACACTCTGGAAAAGTGATGGCATATTCGGAACATTTCCCGATACCATAATTATCGCCATCGCTTCACCTATCGCACGTCCCACACCTAAAACTACTGCCGCAGCAATACCGCTTTTCGCCGCTTTAACTGATACTTTAAAATATGTTTCAACTTCAGTTGCACCAAGTGCAAGTGATGCTTGTTCATATTCAGGCGGAACTGCATCAAGTGCATTAAGAGAAACTTTTATGATTGAAGGAAGAATCATTACAGCAAGAACTATAATAGCTGCAAGCATACTCGAACCGTCAGGAACATGGAATATTTTTCTTATTGCCGGAACAAGCACCATCATACCAACAAGACCATATACAACTGACGGTATTCCTGCAAGAAGTGACACTGCTGTTTCAATAACTGCACGAACTTTTTTAGGTGCCATTTTGGAAAGATAAACAGCTGTCATAAACCCAATCGGAACACCAAGGATTATTGCCCCTGCTGTACCATAAACACTCGTTAAAATAAACGGAAGTATTCCATATTTTGGTTCTGCCGCTGTTGATGCCCATTCAGTACCAAACAAGAATTTTACAGGCCCTATTTTAACTATTGCAGGTATGCCTGAAATAATCAGATATATTGTTATAACAAGCACACAAGCAACAGTTACAAGACCAAGAATAAGGAAAATACCATGAACAATATTTTCAAATAATCGTTTTTTATCTGCCATTTAAAATGCACCTCAGTTTGCAGGTACAACTCCTGATGATGTTATAATGTCTTTTGCATCATCACTTGTTGCAAAATCAAAGAATTTCTGTGCTGTATCTGAAAGCTTCTTGCCATCTTTTGTTACAAGAACAAACGGACGCTGGATTTTATATGTTCCGTCAAGAATTGTTGCTTCTGAAGCTTCAATGCCATCAACCTTAACTGCTTTTATTGTATCATTTACAGCTGCAAGTGAAGCATATCCGATTGCATCAGGATTTGATGAAACTGTTGTTATAACATCACCTGTTGATGTAAGTTCCTGACGATATTTACAACTATCTGCTGTACCTGTTACAGATTCAAAACCATCTCTTGTACCGCTTCCTGCCTCACGTCCGATAACAACTATATCAGCATCTTTTCCGCCGACTTCGCTCCAGTTTGTAATTTCACCTGTATAAATATCTGCTATCTGTTCAAGTGAAAGGTCATCAACAGTATTTTCTGTGTTAACTACCATACAAATACCATCATATGCAAGAACTGTTTCTGTTAGTCCCTGTGATTTTTCTTCATCTTTTAAACTTCTGCTTGAAAGACCAATATCACATCTTCCTTCTGAAACGGCTGTTATACCTGAACCTGAACCTGTTGGGTTATATGTAAATGTACAGCCGCTGTTGTCATTCTGGAACTTTTCACCAAGTGCTCCGATAACTTCTTCCATAGATGTTGAACCATCTGTTGTTACTGTACCGCCTGCTGATTCCTTTGAACCGCCGCATCCTGTTAATGCTGTTGCTGCAAAAGCAAAACTTAATGCAAGTGCTGTGATTTTTGATTTTTTCATGTTTAATAACTCCTTTTCAGTTATAAATTAATTTTATCACAGGTCTTTTTCCCTGTCTGCTATATATTATATCATTTGAGTGTAAAATCGAAAACCATTCAACAGTAAAATTTGGGTAAATCGTTTGTATAAATATTTTTTGCTTTATATATTTTATTTTACTTTGTCAAAAGAATATTTTTGATATTTTTTGAGATAATACTTTCAAACAAAGTAAAATTTTACAGGAGGATAAAATGAAAGCTACCGGAATTGTAAGAAGAATCGATGACCTTGGAAGAGTTGTAATTCCAAAAGAAATAAGAAGAACTTTAAGAATTAAAGAGGGAGATCCCCTTGAAATTTTCACTAACCACGATGGTGAGGTTATTTTCAAAAAATATTCGGTTATGAACGAAATAAGCCAGAATGCATCTTCTGTTGCAGATATAATGTTCAGACTTGCAGGGTGTCCCGTTATAATCTTTGATACCGACCACGTTATATCTGCTTCGGGAGTTCCAAAAAAAGAATATCTTGAAAGAAGAGCTTCTTCACGTATTGAAGAACTTATGGAAGACAGAGTTATTTATTGCTGTGAAGATGAAAATGATTCTTTTGAATCAATAGATAATTTCAATGCTTTGGCAATTGGTGCTGCACCCGTCATCTCAAATGGCGACATAACAGGAGCTGTTGTATTTCTTAAAAATAATGAAAACAAATCTTTGAGTAAAATGCAAAAAAGTCTTCTGATTGCAGCTGCTCAATTTCTTGGCAAGCAAACAGAAGACTAAATTAAAAGGGTACAGTTTCAAAACTGTACCCTTGATTTTTATTTTTTAACTTTACGCTTTTTCTTTTTTCTGACAGAATAACCAAACGTTCCAACTTTTTTACCTATTTCATAATATTCACCATGTGCAAACGCAAGAAGTGAACTTCCATTAAGGTCAAGTTTGCCATTTTTATCTATATATCTTTCATCAGCTGCAACACAGCTTATTTCCGAAAGAAACATAGTATGTGAACCGCAGTCAATCATCTGCTTTACTTTACATTCAAGACTTACAGGCGACTCACTTATAATTGGTACAGAAACCGTTTTTGCTTCTTCAAGTGCAATTTTGCACTCTTTTATTTTATCAACATCTCTTCCGCTTTTAACTCCGCAATAGTCAACAATTCTGCACATTTTTGAAACAGGCATATTTATAACAAATTCACCTGATTCTTTTATAATGTCATAAGAAAATCTTGACTTTCGTAAAGATATGTAAGTCATAGGTGGGTGAGTTGCGACGATTCCTGTCCATGCAACCGTTAAAACATTAGGTTTTTCTAAAGTGCCGCAAGTTACAAGTGTTGGTGGAAGCGGTGACAATTGTGCACTGCCCTTCCAGAACTGTTTTGCCATTAATTAGAACTCACCAAGACACTTTGCAAATGCACAGCATCTGATACCATCATCATCGCCTGTTTCGCAAGTCTGAAGAGTAAGAAGCTTATCATCAAATGCAGGAGTATTATTTGCTCCCTTGCCTGCATACCATACCTTCGCATTATCCTTTACGCCTTTAATGAAGTTTTCATAATCCGGTTTATCCATATCTATGAAATTCCAATATTCAAAAGGCGCACCCTTAAGTCCATCAAGAATGTCAACAGAGAACACTTCATAAAGGTATCTTGTATCAAGAGTTGCAACTTCTATAAAAAGGTGCTTCATACCCCATTCTTCATCTCTATATGATTTAATTGAATGGAACATTGTACCTGCTGCCATATTGTGACCATAGATAAGTGTATTTTCACTCTTACCAATGTCGCATCTATAGTCTTCAAAAATACATCCTGAATGGCTGTATTCGCCCATCCAGTCAGAATAAAGATATTCATCATTATCCTTACCCTTAATTATAGGATAGTCAATAGGGGTATCTTCAACATAGATCCAACCAACAACATCTTCATTCTTTTCGTGATATTCATTAACCTTTTTAAGGTCAATCTTCATTTCATAATCATATGAAACCTGTGTTGTTGTTTCTTCAGTTGTTTCAGGTGCAGTTGTTTCAGCTTCTGTTGTTACTTCAATTGTTTCCTGTACAGGCTTATCGTCTTTCTTTGTTGCAAAATATACAACAGCCCATATCACAATAACAAGTACAATACAAACTACTGCAATAATTTTCTGAATATTAGATTTGCTTTTGTTGTTCTTAAAACTCATAAAGTTTTCCTCCTAAAAAAATTTACTATACTATTTTATCACTAAAAATGTCATTTGTCAATAGTAAATGTCACCTTTTTTTATTTTTTTGTATTTTTATTTTTGCACATTGGAAGATATATATTACATTTGATAGTTATTGTAAAGTTATTTTATCCAAAAATACAAAATTCCAAATAATTCTCTTACATAATTGACGGGATACAAATAATAAGCAGTTTTTGAAGGTACGGAAGCAAAATCAAGTGAGAATTTTTTTGCAAATATTGACGCTCTATATTCGTGATAATCATTTGTTACAATTGCAACAGAATTGCTCAATGATTTTTCTTCAATTATTTTGGCTGAAAATTCAAAATTCTCGTAAGTTGTTTTTGATTTATCCTCTTTTATTAATCTTTTTTCGTCAATTCCTTTGTCAACCAAATATTTATACATACATTCAGCCTCTGAAATTGATTCATCTGCTCCTTTTCCGCCTGAAACTATACAAATTGAATCAGGATTTTTTTCAAGATAATCATATGCCACATCTAATCTGCCCTTTAACATAAGCGAAGGTCTGCCATTTTTTACACGACAACCAAGCACGATAACTGTTGAGTTGCTTTTTGGCTCAGATTTGCAAGCTTTTTTCATACAAACAGTTTCGACAGTAATTAAAGAAATTATCATTAATACAACAGCAGTTAAAATAGCTGTACCTGTTTTAAACAATTTACTTTTCTTATTTTTTGATATAAAACTAATAATTTTATTTTGACAGAAAGACAAAATAAAGAACAAAACTGCAAGTAAAATTATTGCAAATAATCCTAAATTCAGGATATTTATTTTACAAACGAAAATCATAAGTAAAGAATATGCCATCAAAACAAATGATATAAGAAATGACAACCATTTGGATGTCAATTTCAATACTTTTTTCAAAAAAACACCTCCTAATAACAAAAAAAGAGACTCAGCAAAAACTGAATCTCTTTGGCTCCCC
>JALEJO010000049.1 GCA_022769365.1 Oscillospiraceae bacterium
AATCGCTGGAAATGAACTATTTCTCTCTGTCTTAAAAATTTTATAGGGTCACGCACATCAGAATCATAAGTGAAACGAAGAATATTGTCATAAGTTGTTCTTGCTTTTTGTTCAGCGGCTAAATTTTCGTGAAGGTCGGTAATAGGGTCACCCGTTGACTGGAAATATGCACAGGTAAAAGGTTCACCCGAAGCACCGGCAGGATAAATACCTGTTGTATGGTCAAGAAAATACGGAGCAAAACCGCCCTTGTCTATTTCTTCAGGTGTAAGATCTCTTGTAAGCTGGTATATTATTGCCGATAAAATTTCCATATGAGCAAGTTCTTCAGTGCCTATATCAGTAAGAATAGCTTTGGTTTTGTCATAAGGAGCGGCAAAACGCTGGTTAAGGTATCTCATAGATGCACCAAGTTCACCGTCAGGTCCACCTATTTGTGCAAGAATCATTTTAGCAAGTTTTGCATCAGTTTTTTTGATATTAACAGGACATTGAAGCTTTTTTTCATAAATCCACATTATTCATTACCTCCTTTTTCCCAAGGCCACGGACCATCAACCCAATCCCATTTTTTCTCAGATGACTGAACAGACTGAAGAGGACCGTATTTTGCATTATACTCAGCGACAGCCTCTTCTTTTTGCTTTTTATATGAATTAAAAAGCTTCAATGCCTTTTCACAGTTTGGGTGGGTGTCGAGAAAGAGTTCAAGTTCTTTTATTGCAAAGCAGTATTCCTGAATTTTCTTCAGAAGTTTTTTTCTGTTCATTATTTTGCACCCCTCTCAAATTTCATATTAAGGTCATCAAACATAGTGCCTTCTTTAAGGGATTTTTCTGAATCAAAAGGCTCAGACCATTTTTGCCAAGGAACATATGCCATTGCAAGAGATGTTTTCTTAGGAAAAGTTGAAAGTTCGCCTGACATATCAACTCGTTTGGAATTTTTGAGTGCGTCTTTTTCTTCATCACTCATATAATCGAAAATGTCGTAAAACATATTCTTGTAACTCCTTTCAGATTTTATTTGCAGCAATGCAATGTTATTGTATTGCCTTAGTTCAATATATGATTAAAACAAACAATTTGCGACAGAAAATTATAAAATAATCACGTTTTAAATTTTCAGAGTGCGGTATAATCATAACATAAATCAAAAAAGGAGATTGTTAAAATGAAATTTAAAAAGGAAATATGCCTGATTGCTGCACTTGCTTTATCATTAACTGTACAAGGAATAATTTCTACCTCAGAAATAAAGAAAAATATAGAAAACGATGTTTTAAGACTTCATATACCTGCAAATTCCGACAGTATGGAAGATCAGAACGTAAAAATAAAAGTCAGAGATGAAATACTTGAAAAAGCTAAAAATGAAAACTGGTTTGAAAACTGCACTGACTCTGAAAATGCAGTAGAAAAGGCAAAAAATTATATTGATGAAATAGAAGAAACAGCAGATAGTGTACTTAAAGAAAATGGTTTTGATTATGTTTCAAAAGCTGAAATTACAAAGATGCATTTTGATGAAAAAAATTATGAAGATTACACTTTTCCATCGGGTGAATATACCGCTGTTCGCATAACTCTTGGCAAAGGAGAGGGACATAACTGGTGGTGTGTTATGTATCCTAATATGTGTATACCTTGTGCTGAAAATGTTGAAACAGATGATGAAAAAGCAGATGAATTTTTCTCTGAAAAAGAAAAAGATGTGCTGAAAAATCCTGAGAAGTATCGCTTTAAATTGAAAATATGTGAGCTGTTGGAAAAACTGGTAAAATAAAGGCAGAAAATATATGTTAATAAAATGTAAAATACAAAAAAAATGCTTGACAAATATTTTTATTGTGATATAATAGAAAGGTAAACGAAAGCAGGACAAAATCAGTTCTCACCGTTTGGCACCGATGAATCGGAGTTTTGAAAGTCGAAACGGTAATCCATAAAAACTATTTTACAGTTTAATGCTGTTTGTTAGATGGGTGCTGATTGAATGTCTGCATCCATTTTTGTTTTTAATTACTTTTGGAGGTGTACACCATAAATAACAAACAGGAACTTCAGATAAACGAAGAAATCAGAGATAATGAAATCCTCGTTATAGATTCAGATGGAAAAAAGCTTGGCGTAATGAGTTCACAAGACGCAAGAAAGCTTGCATATGATAAAGACCTTGATCTTGTTAAGATCGCACCAACATCAACTCCGCCGGTATGCAGAGTTATGGATTACGGTAAGTTTTGTTTTGAACGCACTAAGCGTGAAAAGGAAGCAAAGAAAAATCAGAAAGTTGTGTCTATAAAGGAAATAAGAATGTTTTCCGCTATTGATACACACGATTTTGAAACAAAGGTTAATCAGGCTTGCAAATTCTTGAAGTCAGGTGATAAAATTAAAGTTTCAGTAAGATTCCGTAAGCGTGCTATAGCTCACCCTCAGATAGGTGAAGAGCTTCTCGGAAAGTTCAAGGATGCTTGTTCTGAATACGGAGTTGTTGATAAGCCTGCTAAAATGGAAGGCAGAAGTATTGTGATGTTTATGTCACCAAAGGTATCAAAGTAAAAAAATAGGAGGAATAGTCATGGCTAAGAAGGCTAAGAAGATTAAAGTTAAAACACATTCTGGAGCTAAAAAGCGTTTTAAACTTACTGGTACAGGAAAGGTTACTTACCAGAAGACAAACAGAAGACACAGACTTACTCAGAAGGATACAAAGCGTAAGAGAATCAACCGTGCAGACGGAATAATCTCAGCAGCTGACGTTAAAGAAGTTAAGAAGTTACTTCCATATCTTTAATCAAAGATTTGTATTCGGTTTATAAAATAGATTATCAAAGGAGTAAAATAAATGGCACGTATTAAAGGCGCAATGGCTACACGCAAAAGAAGAAAAAATACATTAAAGCTTGCAAAGGGCTATTTTGGTGCAAAGAGCAAGCATTTTAAGATGGCTAAACAGGCCGTTATGAAGTCAGGCAACTATGCATACATAGGCAGAAAGCAGAAGAAAAGAGATTTCCGCAGAGTATGGATTGTTCGTATTTCAGCAGCTTGCAAGCTTAACGGAATTAACTACTCACAGTTTATGAACGGCTGCAAGAAAGCAGGCATCACATTAAACAGAAAAATGCTTTCAGAAATTGCTATCAATGATGCAGCAGGTTTTACTGCAATTGTTGAACAGGCAAAAGCAGCTCTTTAATCAGAGATTACAACACGCTCTTTAAGTATTAAGGGCGTGTTTTCTTATAAAAGTAAATAAACATATTTGGTGGTAAAATGGAAATAAAACGAATTACAGCAAAAGATAATCCGCTTATCAAAAGATATCGCAGACTTGCATCATCAAAAAAATTCAGAGAGTCGGAAAATTCATTTATACTTGAAGGAAAAAGACTTATAAATGATGCATATGAAAACGGGGTAAAGTTTGATAAACTGCTTATCACAGATTCAGCTTATGAAAAAAATTATTCTGAAGTTGAAGATATGTTTAAAAAATTTGAAAAAAATGCTGTTATAATAGATGATAAAACAGGCGGAATGCTTTCTGAAACTCAAAATACGCAGGGATTTTTTGCAATTTGCAGCATTCCTAAACAAAATGATGCAGATGAAATACTTTCTTCCAAAAAGGGTAATTACATAGTTTTAAGCAGATTACAAGACCCTGGAAATATGGGAACTATTCTCAGAACTGCTGATGCACTCGGTATTGATGCTGTGTTTTCATGCGGAAGTTGTGAAGTGTTCAGCCCTAAAACAGTCAGAGCGGCTATGGGAGCGGCTTTCAGAGTAAAAACAGTAAATATTTCGGAAGAAGAACTTTTTGAAAAATTCAAAAAGCATAATGTTGTTTCATATGCGGCTGTTTTAGCTGAAAACAGCGTTATTCTTGATTCTGAAACTTTTTCAGGTTCTTTAAAAAATGCTGTTTTTATTGGTAATGAGGGTAATGGACTTGAAAAAGAAGTTTATGAAAAGTGTGATAAAAAAATTATTATACCTATGAGTGAAAATGCAGAGTCACTTAATGCAGCAATGGCAGCAGGTATATTTATGTGGGAAATGAAAAAAGCAGGTACATTAAGATAATGGAAAGTACTGAAAAATGGCTTTGGGCGGCATTGGTATTCGGTGCAGGAAGCAGATATATAAGGGAAATTATATACAGATATGAAAATATAGATGAAGCATATGAAAAACTTGCTTTAATGCCGATAAATGAGGCAGAAAAAGAAATGAGAATGCTCGGGATAAATTCATCTCAGATGTGCAGAAAAATAAGAACAACTCCTGTTTCACAATGCGAAATGATAGAAAAATATTGTAGCGAAAAAAATATTTCCATAATATCATATGATGATGAAAATTATCCTGAAAATCTTAGAAATATAGATGACCCTCCTGCGGTTCTCTTTTGCACGGGTGATGTTTCATTGCTTTTGAAACAGCCTGCCGTTTCAGTGGTAGGAACGAGAAAAGCCTCTGAATACAGTTTAAAAGTTACAGATGTTATATGCCGAAATCTTGCGGAGGATGGTTTTGTTATAGTAAGCGGATTTGCAAACGGCATAGATTCGGCGGCACATAATGCGGCGGTTAAAGCAGGCGGAAAAACAATTGCTGTTATAGGTTGTGGAAATGATGTTGAATACCCAAAAGGAAGCATTGAAAGAAGAAACAATATTATTTCTTCGGGTGGACTTATAGTTTCGGAATATCTTCCGGGGACAATTCCACGTTCTGCAAATTTCCCAAAAAGAAACAGAATACTTGCGGCACTTGGTCTTGGAACGCTTATAATACAAGCACCTGCAAAAAGCGGTTCACTTATAACAGCGGAACTTGCACTTGGAATGGGAAAAGATATTTTTTGCATTCCTCCAACGGATATATTTGACAAATCATATGAAGGTGTGGTAAAATATCTTAGGGAGGGAGCGATACCTGTTTTCTCTCATCTTGATATTGTCAATGCATATTATTATTCCTATGCACACAGTTTAAGAGCAGACAAGATTTTTTCTTTCTATCCGAAAAAAGAAGAAAATCAGAGTGATGATAAAAAAATAAAAAGAAGAAGAGTTTCAGAAAAACAGAATACAGAGAAAATTTCTGAAAATAAAGAAGCTGAAGAAAAAAACAAAGAAATTACAGCAATTGATTTTTCGGAATATGAAGATGAATCACAGCGTAAAATATTACAGCTTTTGCAGAGTGAAAACAGACCTGTTCATGCAGATGAAATTTCTGAAAAAACAGGACTTGACCCAATGGAAATTATGGCAGCTTTAACGGAACTTGAAATATTTGGAACTGTTTTACAGATGTCGGGCAATATGTATTGTCTAAAATAGAAAAATGAAGAAAATCACAGCGAAAGGAGTGGAAATTTCAGGTATTATTATAAATCTGAAATTATGGATATATGGCAAATTTAGTTATAGTGGAATCTCCATCCAAAGCGAGAACAATACAGAAATATCTTGGAAAAGATTATGATGTTATAGCATCAAACGGACACGTCAGGGATTTACCAAAATCAAAACTTGGCGTTGACATAGAAAAAGGTTTTGAACCTGTTTACACAAATATGAAGGGTAAAGAGAGCGTTATAAAAGAACTTAAAAAACACGCTAAAAAGTGCGATAAAGTTTACCTTGCAACTGACCCTGACCGTGAAGGAGAGGCGATATCGTGGCATCTTTCTCAGCTTCTCGGACTTGATATGAACGAAAATAACAGAGTCGAGTTTACTGAAATTACAAAAAAAGGTGTTCAGAACGGAATGAGTCACCCTCACAAGGTAAATATAGATCTTGTTAATGCACAGCAGGCAAGAAGAATACTCGACAGAATAGTTGGTTACAAACTCAGTCCGTTTTTGTGGAAAAAGGTTAAAAGAGGACTTTCAGCAGGCAGAGTTCAGTCTGTTTGCGTAAGACTTATTGTTGACAGAGAAAACGAAATAAGAGCATTTGTTCCTGAAGAATATTGGTCAATAGATGCATCACTTTCAGCACATGGAAGCAGAAAAAAATTTGATGCAAAACTTGCTAAAGTAAATGGTAAAAAATTTGAAGCAAAAACAAAGGAAGAAACAGATAAAGTTCTTGAACCTTTAAAAACAGCAGATTTTATTGTTGATAAAGTTAAAAAAAGACTTACAAATAAAAGACCATATCCTCCGTTTACAACTTCAACAATGCAGCAGGAAGCATCAAAGCGTCTTGGATTTACTTCAAAAAGAACAATGTCTGTTGCACAGGGACTTTATGAAGGTGTTGACATTGAGGGAATGGGTGCTGTCGGCCTTATAACATATATGAGAACTGATAGTTTAAGAGTTTCACAGGAAGCACAGGATGCGGCAAGAGAATATATCGGAACACATTTTGGAAATGAATATGTTCCTGAAAAACCTAATATTTATCATGCAGGAAAAAATGCACAGGACGCACACGAAGCCATAAGACCATCTATGCCCGGACTTGAACCTGATAAAATAAAAAGCAATTTATCATCTGATCAGTATAAACTTTATAAACTTATCTGGTCAAGATTCATTGCAAGTCAGATGGAAAACGCAAAACTCAATACAACATCAATTGATATAACAGCAGGCGACTGTCTTTTTAAATCATCAGGCTACACAATTGCATTCAAAGGATTTATGTCTGTTTATGATGATGTTAAGGAAGAAAAAACAAAAACAAGTGAACTCCCTGAAATGAAAGAGGGAGATAAACTGAAAGTCAATTCAGTTGACGGCAATCAGCATTTTACTCAGCCTCCTGCAAGATATAATGAAGCAAGTCTTATTAAAACACTTGAAGAACTCGGAATAGGCAGACCAAGTACTTATGCACCAACAATTTCAACAATAACAGCAAGAATGTATGTTGAAAAAGAGGGAAAACAGCTTAAACCGACGGCACTTGGCGAAGTAGTAACGGAAGTTATGAAAGAACATTTCAAAAACATTGTAGACTATAAATTTACGGCTGAAATGGAAACAGACCTTGATGAAATAGGCAGAGGTGAAAAAGACTGGGTTCAGGCACTTGAAGAATTTTATAAGCCTTTTGAAAAGGAACTTGAAGAAGCCGAAGAAAAAATGGAAGGCAAACGAGTTAAAGTTCCTTATGAAGAAACTGATATAATTTGTGAACAGTGCGGCAAACCTATGGTAATAAAAATAGGCAGATACGGAAAGTTCCTTGCTTGTTCAGGGTTCCCTGAATGCAAGAATACAAGAAAAATAGTACAGGAAACAAGCGGTGTCTGTCCGCTTTGTTCAAAGAAAATAATACTTAAAAAATCTAAAAGAGGAAGAAGCTTCTATGGTTGTGAGGGGTATCCTGACTGTAACTTTATGACATGGGATGTTCCTACAGAAGAAAAGTGTCCGCAGTGCGGTTGTACACTTTTCCAGCACGGCGGCAAAAACGGAAAACTTTTATGCGAAAAGCCGGGTTGCGGATATGAAAGAAGCCTTTGATATAAATATATGGAAAATGTAATAGTTATAGGTGCAGGACTTGCAGGCTGTGAGGCTGCGTGGGCAATTGCAAACGAGGGTATAAAGGTTACTCTTTATGATATGAAACCCGATAAAAAGTCCCCTGCACACCACAAAGACGGAATATGCGAACTTGTTTGTTCAAATTCACTTAAAGCCGACAGACCTGAATCAGCGGCAGGACTTCTTAAAATGGAAATGGAAGTTTTAGGTTCACTTCTTGTGCCTTGTGCAAGAAAAACAGCCGTTGCGGCAGGCGGTGCTTTAGCAGTTGACAGAAATCTTTTTTCTGCTGAAGTTGAAAAGAAAATAAGAAATCACGAAAATATAAATTTTGTTGAAAACAGCGAAATAACCGATATACCTGATGGCAATGTTATAATTGCAACAGGGCCTCTTACATCAGATGGACTTTCTGAAAAAATAGAAAAAATATCATCGGGAAGACTTAGCTTTTTTGATGCTGCCGCACCTGTTGTATCTTATGAAAGCATAGACCAGACAAAAGTTTTTGCAGCTTCAAGATACGGAAGAGGAGAGGCAGACTATATAAACTGTCCAATGGAAAAGGACGAATATTTAAATTTTTATAATGAACTTATATCAGCAGAAAAAGCACCTTTAAAGGAAATTGACAAGCAGTCTTTCAGAGTTTATGAAGGGTGTATGCCGATAGAAGTCCTTGCCTCAAGAGGCGTTGACACAATGCGTTTCGGACCGCTTAAACCTGTTGGTTTAACAAATCCTCACACAGGAAAAAGACCTTATGCAGTTATACAGCTTCGCAGAGAAAACGCTGAGGGAACAATGTGGAACCTTGTAGGTTTCCAGACAAATTTGAAATTTGGCGAACAGAAAAGAGTTTTTTCGCTTATTCCAGGACTTGAAAATGCAGATTTTGTAAGATACGGAGTTATGCACAGAAATTTCTTTATAAACAGTCCAAAACTTCTTGATGCGGATTACAGTTTAAGAGAAAATAAAAATATATATTTTGCAGGGCAGATGACGGGTGTTGAAGGATATATGGAGTCGGCAGCAAGCGGACTTCTTGCAGGTATAAATATGGCGAGAAAAATAAAAGGAAAAACACCTTACATTTTGCCGATTGACACAATGACAGGAGCTCTTGCAAATTATATAAGTTCAAGCGAATCAGCAGATTTTCAGCCTATGGGTGCAAATATGGGAATACTGCCGTCTTTGCCTGAAAGAATAAAAGACAAAAAAATGAAATATGCGGCATATACAGAAAGAGCAATGAATTCACTTAAAAAATATCTTGAAGAAAATAAGTAATCAGAGGAAGAAATATGAAAATCATAGTTGATGCATTCGGAGGAGATAACGCTCCTGTTGAAGTTATGAAAGGCTGTGCAATGGCTGTTGAAAAACTTGGAGTTGAAATAGTCCTTGTCGGCGACAGTCAAAAAATAAAAGATACAGCGATTAAAAATTCAATATCACTTAAATATGTTGAAATAATTCATGCAGACGATATTATGGACATACACGAAGAACCGACCGAGATAACTAAAAGCGGAAAAAATACATCTATGGCGGTTGGCTTGAAAGCATTGGCAGACGGAAAAGGTGATGCTTTTGTATGTGCAGGAAGTACAGGTGCATTAATAGTTGGTGCAACTCTTATAGTAAAGAGAATAAAAGGAATAAAAAGACCTGCACTTGCACCAATAATGCCGTCAGAAAAGAATAAGTTTATGCTCCTTGATGCAGGTGCAAACACAGAATGCAGACCTGAAATGCTTGCACAGTTTGCACTTATGGGAAGTATTTATATGCATAAAGTTATGAATGTAAGCAAGCCGGTTGTAAAACTTTTGAATGTTGGTGCGGAAGAAACAAAAGGCAGAGATCTTGAAAAAAATACATACAAAATACTTCAGGCATCACAGCTTAATTTCAAAGGCAATATTGAAGCAAGAGAACTCCCTTCGGGAATAGCTGATGTTGTTGTTGCAGACGGCTACACAGGAAATGTTGCACTTAAACTTTACGAGGGAATGGGTTCGTTCTTTGGCAAACAGCTGAAATCATTTTTCAAGGGTGTTGGTATGCTTGCAGGACTTCTTATAAAGGGCAAAATAGACGACTTCAAAAAGATGATGGATTATAAGGAAGTAGGCGGTGCAGTGCTTCTGGGCGTTTCCAAGCCTGTTATAAAGGCACACGGAAGTTCAGATGCGAAAGCTTTTTACAATGCGATACGTCAGGCAAAAGCGTGCGTTGACGGAAAAATGGTCGAAACAATTGCATCAGAACTTGAATCACTTGAAACAGAACAGCAATAATTTTTCAGCAGTTATGCGAGGAAAGAAGGAAAAATCAATTGAATTTACAAAATGTTGATTTAAAATCTTTTGAAAAAAAGATAGGATATACATACAATAATTTAAGTATACTTGTTGAGGCACTCACTCACTCATCATATGCAAATGAAGTAAATGCTTCGGGAAAAAGAGAAAAGAAACTGCCTTACAATGAAAGAATGGAATTTCTTGGCGACAGCATTTTATCACTTATAGTTTCTGACCATTTATTCAGAAAATACCCTGATATACCTGAGGGAGAACTTACAAAAGTTCGTGCGGCACTTGTATGCGAAAAAGCACTCCATACTTTTGCAGAGAGAATTTCTCTCGGTGAATATATTTTTGTCGGCAAGGGAGAAGAAAAAGCAGGCGGCAGAACAAAAAGTTCTATTCTTGCAGATGCATTTGAAGCACTTATTGCATCTATATACCTTGACGGAAGTCTTGAAAAAGCAACAGAATTTGTTATGAAGTTTATCCCTGATACGTTTGAAAAGTGTAAGAATATAAGTTTCCACGACTACAAAACATTTTTACAGGAAGTTATGCAGAAAAATCCTGAAGAAGAAATAAAATATGAAGTAATCGAGGAAAGAGGACCTGCACACAACAGAGATTTTGTTGTGGAAGTAAGTATAAATACAAACGTAATAGGCAGAGGCACAGCCAAAACAAAAAAGGAAGCTGAACAGCTTGCGGCGAGAGAAGCTTTGAAATTAATGGGATACGATGCATAATAATATATCTTTTTTTATACCGCATTTGGGCTGTCCGCATTGCTGCACATTTTGTTCACAGCGAAAAATAAGCGGAACGGAAGAAATTCCTTCGTATGAAGAAATAAAAAAAACCTGCGAAGAGGCACTTGAATATATAAAAAATCCGCAAAATACAGAAATAGCTTTTTTCGGCGGAAGTTTTACGGCTTTGCCTGAAAATCAGATGATTGAATTTTTGGAATGCGTGCAGGATTTTATTTCGGAAGATAAATTTTTCGGAATAAGAGTTTCAACAAGACCTGATGCAATAGATGAACATATATGTGATGTACTTGAAAAATACCATGTTACATCTGTTGAACTCGGTGCACAGTCAATGAATGACGAAGTTCTTTTGATGAATGAAAGAGGACATAATTCAAAACAGGTTGAAGAGGCGGCAGAACTCCTTAAAAAAAGAGGTTTTTCCCTTGGTTTGCAGATGATGACAGGACTATGGGGTTCTGATGCTGAAAAAGATATTGAAACAGCCGTAAAAATAGCGGAACTTGAACCTGAAACGGTAAGAATATATCCTACTGTTGTACTTGAAAATACAAAACTTGGCGAAGTTTTTAAAGATGGCAAGTATAAAATGATGTCGTTTGAAGAAATGACAGAATTATGCAGCAGACTTTTGCAGTTCTTTGATGAAAAAAATATAAAGGTCATAAAATGCGGACTTCACGCCGAAAAAGGTGTTGAAGAAAATATGATTGCAGGATATTATCACCCTGCATTTCGTGAGATATGCGAATCTCTTGTTTTCAGAGATAAAATGGAAGATTTCATAAAAAATCACAGAGAAACAAATGAGTTTACATTTTACGTTGACAAAAAAAATGTCAGCAAAGCTGTCGGACAGAAAAAATCGAATATAAATTATTTCGGCAGTCAGAATGTGAAAATTAAAATAAAGGGAACTGAAAGTGAAAAGCTTTCAGCAGAGGAAAGCAATGTATTTAAAATCGTTGGAGTTACAGGGATTTAAATCTTTTCCTGATAAAGTTACATTATCTTTTGATAAGGGCGTTACAGCGGTTGTAGGACCTAATGGAAGCGGAAAAAGCAATATAAGTGATGCTGTACGATGGGTGCTTGGAGAACAGTCCTCAAAGACTCTCAGAGGCAGTAAAATGGAAGATGTTATTTTTTCCGGAACACAAAAAAGAAAGCCTATGGGTTTTGCACTCGTAACCCTTAATATAGATAATTCAGAAGAAACTGTTCCTGAAATCGGGAAAGAAATTTCCGTAACAAGAAGATATTACAGAAGCGGCGACAGTGAATATATTTTAAACGGAAAACACGTCAGACTAAAAGATATACACGAACTTTTTATGGATACAGGTCTTGGCAGAGATGGTTATTCCATGATAGGTCAGGGCAGAGTATCTGAAATAGTAGGCGTAAAAAGCGAGGAAAGACGTGCTATTTTTGAAGAAGCAGCAGGTGTTTCAAAATTCCGCTACAAAAAAGAAGATGCGGAAAGAAAACTTGCTGCGGCAGAAGATAATCTTGTTAGAATACAGGATATAATTTCAGAACTTGAAGGAAGAATTGAACCTTTAAGAAAACAATCTGAAAAGGCAAAGCAATATGTTTTGCTTGCCGAACAGCAGAAAAAAAGAGAAATATCCCTTTGGGATATTCAGCTTGATGAAATAAAAGAAAAACAGGACGAAATTTCAACACAGCTTCTTGAATCTGAGGCAAGACTTGAAAATGTAATAAGAGAAATTTCCGAGCAGGAAACGGACATAAATGACGGTTATGCAAAGCTTCAGAAACTTGATGTTGAAATTGAAGAAACAAGACGTGAATATAATAATTCAGTCAAAAAAACGTCTGAACTTAAATCAGAAGCGGCAGTGCTTGAAAATGAAATAAAGCACAGAGAATCTGAAAAAGAAAGAATATATCAG
Source organism: Oscillospiraceae bacterium (assembly GCA_022769365.1). Taxonomy (GTDB): domain Bacteria; phylum Bacillota; class Clostridia; order Oscillospirales; family Ruminococcaceae; genus Ruminococcus_C. The sequence continues at coordinate 12,544 of JALEJO010000049.1, forward strand.
CTTATAGAAAGTCAAAATAAAAATATAGAAGAAATTAAATCAAGAGAAGAAAAAAGAAAAGCTGATATGAAAATTCTGCTTGAAAAAAAATCGGAAGCAGAGAAAAAATGTTCTGAAACAGACAGCAAAATTTCAGAAATTAACCAGAAAATAGCAGATTTTAATAAGAAATCTGATGAAGAAAAAGAAACCCTTATGAAGCTTTATGCAAAGCAGAGTGCATTAAGGGAAAAGTGCAGAACACTTGAAGTTTCTCTTTTATCTGAATCTGATAAAGAAGAAACAGAAGCCGAAAAAAATCTGAAAAATGAATACTCAGAAAGAAACAAAGAATTTTCACAGTGCATCAAAGCACTTGAAGAAAATGAAAAGAGTATGGAAGAAACAGATGAGGCGATTGATAGAACTGAAAGTGAACTTGCAAAATTAAAAGAAGAAAATGCCGAAACGGCTAAGAAGTGCAATGAATTTGCATCGCAAATGCAGTCATACAGGCAAAGATTTGATATTCTTTCTGATATGGAAAAGAATATGGAAGGGTTTGCAGGAAGTGTAAAAGCGATTTTAAGGGCAAATGCAAACGGAAAAATCAGCGGTATACATGGTACAATTGCACAAATACTTGCAGTTGATTCAAAATATGGACTTGCAATTGAAACAGCACTTGGCGGTTCAATGCAGAATATTGTTGTTGATGATGAAAATGCGGCAAAAAATGCAATTGCATTTCTGAAAAATACTCACGCAGGAAGAGCAACATTTTTACCCGTTACTTCCATAAAAGGTAGAGTTACGGAAAATAACCTTTCAAACGAAGTCGGATTTATCGGAAATGCCTGGAAACTTGTTTCATACGACAATAGATATACAGGAATAGTTCAATCTCTTCTTGGAAGAATAGTCATTGTAGATAATATCGATAATGCCACAGATATAGCTAAAAAATACAGATATTCTTTTAAGATAGTAACACTTGACGGACAGGTTATAAATTCAGGCGGTTCATTTACAGGTGGTTCGGCACAGCGAAGCGGCGGTATGCTGACAAGACATTCTGAAATTGAAAAACTTTCGGAATATCTGAAAAAAGCTGATGCAAAATATTCTGTTATGAATGAAAGACTTGAATCTGTAAGGCGAAATCTTTCAATAAAGGAAGAAGCATTGTCTGAACAAAAATCGCTTAAAGTTTGGATTGAAACGGAAAGAATAAAAATCGAAAGTAAACGTCAGCAGGCAAAGTTTGCACTTGAACAGATAAACCAAAGAATTGCTGAAAGTGAAAATCTTAAAGCTGAAAAAATAAAACAGCGTGAAACAGACAAGAAAAATCTTGAAGAATCAAAATCTGAACTTGAAAAAACTGAATTGGAACTTGACAATATTCAAAAGAGAAGTTCATCAGGCAAAAATGAAAATGAAAAACTTAATGCCAAAAAAGATGAACTTATTCAGAAAAAATCCGAATATCAGATTGAATTTGCAGGAATTGAAAGAGATATAAATCTTTTAAATCGTGAAGCAGAATCAGACAGAATACTTTCTGAAACGGGAAGTACAAGAAATACTGAACTTCTTGAACAGGCTGAAAATAATAAAAAGCTGATTGAAGAATCAAAACAGAAAATGAAGTCTGATGCGGAAGAAGCTGAAAAACTTGCAGTTCTTTCTGAAAAACTTGGCGAAAAAAATGAAGAACTCAGAGTAAAAAGAGATTCACAGAGCGTTTTTATAAGGCAACTTCAGGACGGAATGAGAGAAAACACATCTGCAAGGGAAAAATTTGCGGCTGAAACATTAAGACTTGAAGAAAGAAAAAAATCGCTTATAAATGAGTTTGACAGAATAATAAATAGGCTTCTTGAAGATTATGAGCTTACAAGGAGCGAGGCAAAGCAGTTTGCTGAACCGGTTGAAGATGTTTTGCAGCTTAAAAAAGAAATTCAGGAACTTAAAAATCAGATAAGAAAACTTGGAAATGTCAATGTTGATTCAATTGAAGAATACAGAGAAGTTTCCGAAAGATATGGTTTTTATTCAAAGCAGATAAAAGACATCAATTCATCAAAACATGAACTTGAAAATTTAATTGTTAAGCTGACAAGCGAAATGAGTCAGGTTTTTGAAGAAAGTTTTGCAAAGATAAACCAGAATTTCAAGGAAATATTTGTTGAACTTTTCGGTGGAGGCAAAGCAGAACTTCGCCTTACTGACCCCGAACACGTTCTTGAATCTGGAATTGAAATAATAGTTGCGCCGCCGGGAAAAGTAATAAAAAATCTTATTTCGCTTTCAGGCGGAGAACAGTCGTTTATTGCAATTGCAATTTATTTTGCAATACTTCGTTTAAGACCGTCACCGTTTTGTATACTTGACGAAATAGATGCGGCACTTGATGAAGCGAATGTAAGAAAATATGCAAGGTATCTGAAAAATTTTACGGATACAACCCAGTTTATACTTGTAACTCACAGACGAGGTGCAATGGAAGAGGCGGGTGTGCTTTATGGTGTTACAATGCAGGAGGATGGTATATCAAAACTTTTGCGTCTTGATCAGCGTGAAGCACTTGAACAGGCAGAAAACAATTAATCTTATAAAGGAGAAATCTGAAAATGGGATTTTTTTCAAAATTAAAAGAGGGACTTAAAAAGACCAAAGACTCTATGGTCAAAAAGATGCAGAAAGTCGTAAATTCATTTACAAAAATAGATGAAGAACTTTTTGAGTCACTTGAAGAAACAATGATAATGAGTGATATGGGGGTTGAAACTTCGGAAGAAATATGCCAAAGACTCAGAAAACGTATAAAAGAAGAGGGCGTAACAGATCCGTCACTTATAATGGGACTTATTCAGGATATTATAAGAGAAATGCTCGGAACTGATACAGAACTTGACATTGAAAATAAGCCGGCAATTATTATGGTAATAGGTGTAAACGGTGCAGGAAAAACAACAACAATAGGTAAACTTTGTCATCAGTATAAGGAACAGGGAAAAAGAGTTATTGTTGCTGCTGCCGATACATTCAGAGCTGCCGCAATTGACCAGCTTGAAGTCTGGACTGAACGTGCAGGCGTTGAAATAGTAAAGCATTCAGAGGGCAGTGACCCTGCGTCAGTAGTTTTTGACGGAATTTCAGCAGCCAAGGCAAGAAATGCCGATATACTTATATGTGATACAGCAGGCAGACTCCATAACAAGAAAAATCTTATGGAGGAACTTGCAAAAATAAACAGAATAGTTAATTCACAAGCGGAAGGCTGTTCAAAGGAAGTACTCCTTGTACTTGATGCAACAACAGGACAGAATGCAGTAAATCAGGCAAAACTTTTCAGTGAAGTTGCAGATATAACAGGTATAGTTTTAACTAAACTTGACGGCACTGCAAAGGGTGGTATTGTAATTTCAATTGCAAATGAGCTTCATATACCTGTAAAACTTATAGGTGTTGGCGAAAAGATTGAAGATTTACAGAAATTTGATGCAGATAGCTTTGTAAAGGCACTTTTTGAGAATACAGGCAAAAAAGAAGATGATGAAGAAGTTAAAATATTTTCATCAGATGAGGACGAAAATTATGATTAAAAAGATTGTTTTTGCTTCAAACAACAAAGGCAAAATAAGAGAATTAAAAGATATTTTATCTCCAATGGGAATAGAAGTCGTTTCACAGCGTGAAGCAGGTTTCGATATTGAGGCTGATGAAACAGGTACAACTTTTGCTGAAAATTCAGCAATAAAGGCAAAAGCAATATATGAACTTGCAAAAATTCCTGTTTTAGCTGATGACAGCGGTCTTTGTGTTGATGCACTTGACGGACAGCCGGGAGTATATTCACACAGATTTGCAGGTGAAAATGCAACAGATGAAGAAAAATGCAGATATATTCTTGAAAAACTTGAAAATGTTTCTGATGAAAAAAGAACAGCAAGATTTATCTGTGATATGTGTTTTATAGATGAAAACGGCAGGGAATATCATGCAGAAGGCAGATGTGAAGGAAAAATCGGCAGGGAAGAAAAGGGCAATAATGGTTTTGGCTACGATCCGATATTTGTTGTCGGCAACAGAACACTTGCTGAACTTGAAGAGGCTGAAAAAAATAAAATCAGCCACAGAGCAGAAGCTCTTAAAAAAATGAAAGAAATACTTAAACAATTCTGAAAGGAACAAAAATAATATGCTTAACGCAAAACAGAGAGCAAGATTAAAGGCAATTGCAAGTACAGAAGATACAATTTTACAGATAGGAAAAGGTGGCATAAACGATAACCTTATAATTCAGGTTAAAGATGCACTTAAAGCAAGAGAAATAATTAAAATAAGCGTACTTGATAACTGTATGCAGTCGGCAAAGGAACTTGCACATCCTATTGCAGATTTTACTGAATCTGAAGTTGTTCAGGTTATCGGAAGCAAGATAGTTTTATATAAACCAAACAAGAAAAAGCCTGTTATTTCACTTGAAATAAAGAAGATAAAGTAAATGAAAACAGGTATTTTCGGCGGAAGTTTTAATCCTGTTCACAAAGGCCATATGCACCTTGCGGATACAGCTTTTGAAAAACTCGGACTTGACAGAATAATATTTGTTCCGTCAAATATTCCGCCGCATAAGTCGGCGGCGGAATATGTTTCAGCCGATGCAAGATATGAAATGTGCAGGCTTGCAGTTTCAGAAAAAGAAAATTATTTTGTAAGCGATTATGAAATAAAAAGCGACAGAATAAGCTATACTTATTACACAATAAATTATTTCAGGGAAAAATATCCCGAAGATGAATTTTATTTAATAATCGGTAGCGATATGTTTTTATCTTTTGAAAAATGGTACAGATTTGATGATATACTTTCTATGGTATCGCTTGCTGTTGCTTCAAGAGAAAACGGAATTGCAGAAGATCTTGACAATAAAAAAGAATTTCTTGGTAAATATGGCAGAATTTTTTTATTCAATGTGCAGCCGTTGCCTATGTCCTCTACAAAAATTCGTAAAATGATAAAAAATAATGAAGATATGTATTGCTATTTGGATAAAAAAGTAGTAAAATATATAGTGGAGAAAAATTTGTACAGAGATTAGAATATATCTCTCGGACGGAGGATATTATGCAGTTTGATGTTGAAAAGTGGAAAGAAATCATAAAACAAAATATGTCTGAAAAAAGATTTGTACATTCCTGTAATGTTGCTGATATGTCGGCAGAACTTGCTGATATATGGGGATATGATGTCCGAACGGCATATGCGGCAGGCTTGCTTCACGATATATGCAAGGAATTTCCGAAAGAAACTCAGCTTGAATATGTTAAAAATGCTGAAAAGGAATTTGATGTAAGTCCTCAGGAACTCGGTGCGTATAAAGTCTGGCACGGCATAGCAGGTGCATACCTTCTTAAAACAAAATATGGAATAGATGACGAAAATCTGCTTTTGGCAATAAGGTATCATACTGTAGGAAGAGCTAAAATGTCTAAACTTGAAGAGATAGTTTATGTTGCGGATATGGTTTCAGCCGACAGAAAAATGCCTTGTGTTCCGGCAATAAGAGCACTTGCAAAAGAAAATCTTGAACTTGCGGTTCTCGAAGAACTGCGTGTATGTATGACAGATACCATATCATCAGGCGGTTCATTGCCGCAATGTACTGTTGATGCATATAATTATTATGTAAAATATCTGGATAAATGAAAGGAAAGTTTTGAAAAATGCGTGGAAGAAAGCAAAATACAATGCACAGGGTTCTTGATAAAGTTCTGATGATAGTATCGATAATAGTTACAGTATGTATAATAGTTGCACTTGCACTTAATGCACCAATAGTTTCATATACTTCCATTGAAAACGGAGTTAAAACAACAAAAGATATTTCCGTAATTTCATATTATAAAAACTGGAAACCACTTGTAAACATAGAAGGAACACTCCAGCAGAAAGATCAGTCCGCTTATGATGTGGCTGTTGAAACAGATGCAAACGGTGTTGATGAAACAATTCCTGATGACGGTCTTGATTTAACACAGATAATTGAAGGACAGTATACAATTCTTTTCCTTGGATTTGATGAAAGCGGAAAATTATCTGATGTTGACTGGATATTCCAGATAGATCTTAAAACGCAGACAATGAATGTTTTGCAGATACCAAGAGATACATTCGTTCCTGATTACACATCGGCAAGTACAGGTAAATTCAACAGTGTATACCAAAATGGTGACAGCACTGTTTCACCAATACAGAGAGTTGTAAACGCTGTTCAGGATAATTTTGGATTTGCAATAGACGCATATGTAACACTTCAGTGCGGTGATATAGTTAATATTGTTGATTCTATCGGCGGTATTCCAATAACTTTGCCACAGAGAATAGTTTATGAAGCAGATAAAATTCTTGAAGCAGGTCCGCAGACACTCACAGGTCAGCAGTCTGAATGGTTTGTACGTTTCAGACATGGATATGATGAAGGCGATATAGGACGTGTGCAGGCACAGAGAATATTTATGGCGGCTGTTTTCTCAAAGGCTTTTGATATGGGAACAGTTGAAACATATAAGGCACTTAAAACAGTTTATGACAACAAATGGATTGCAACAAATTTAAGTATTGACGATATAGGTAAGCTTTGCGACCTTATGAGCGTTTTAAATATGGAAAATGTAAGCGTTTATATGGTTCCTGGTGAAGGTGCAAATTATTATCCTGGTGACGGTTCATATCAGTCTGTATGGTCAGTTCACAAAAGGGCAGTTATAGACCTTCTTAATTCACAGTTCAGACCATACCAGAATCCTATAGTATATGAAGATAATCCACTTGTAGAACTTACACAGGAAGGTTCATATTTAAGTACAAAATATGATGATCAGACTGCAACTTTAAAATCAATAACAGATGCAGCAAGTCAGATGAATTAAATAGTAAAAAAGGAGTTTTTATGACACAGAAAGAAACAATTAAAAAAATAGTTAAAGCACTCGACAGCAAACGTGCTGAAAACATACAGGTTATCAAAATAGGCGACTTAACAATACTCGGAGATTATTTCGTTATTGCAAATGGTACAAGTTCAACACATACAAAAACACTTGCAGATGAAGTTGAATACCAGCTTTCACAGGAAAAACTTGAACCTGACCACATTGAAAAGGATAACACAGGCAGCTGGATAATCCTTGACTATAATGATATAATAGTTCACGTTTTCCATAAAGATGCGAGAGATTTTTATAAACTTGAAAATCTTTGGGCAGATGGTGAACCTGTTGATATATCTGAATATCTTAAAAAAGACTGATAACAGGAGATGATTTTTATGTCAGGAACAGGTAAAAAAATGGTTCTGATAACAGTTGTTTATATGCTTGCAAAAGCGGTTTTAAACCTTATTCTTTCACCAAGCGGTGCTAATGTTGTAACGCTTATAATGTATCTTGTGCTTTCATTCCTTATGATTGCACCAAGCAGCACATTTCCCGCAATTTCGGGATTTTTCAAGTATTCAAACTACATAACAGCGGTTTATCTGGGACTTACTGTTTTAGCACATATTTCATATAATCTTTCAAATCTTCCTGGCACATGGCTTTATCTTGTTGAAGCATTGCTTGATATTGGTGCGATAGTGCTTATATGCGTACAGAAAGATGCAAGATTATTTTTTAAAGAAAAATAAAAAAGTAAAGCTGTAAAGGCTTTAAATAAATAAAGAAGGATGAAGAGAAGTTGAGTAAATACAATTTTACTGCCGTTGAACAGAAATGGCAGAAATACTGGGATGAAAATGAAACTTTCAAGGCAAGTGAAGATCACACAAAGCCTAAGTTTTATGCACTTGTTGAATTTCCATATCCGTCAGGACATGGTATGCACGTTGGACATATAAAGGCATATTCAGGACTTGAAGTTGTAAGCAGAAAAAGACGTTTACAGGGATATAATGTACTTTTCCCAATAGGATTTGACGCATACGGACTTCCAACTGAAAACACAGCTATTAAAACAGGTGTTCACCCAAGAGTTGTAACAGATGAAAATATTGTTAAATTCACAGGTCAGCTTAAAAAAGTAGGTTTCAGTTTCGACTGGTCAAGAGTTATTGATACAACAGATGAAAAATATTATAAATGGACACAGTGGATATTCCTCAAGATGTTTGAAAAGGGTCTTGTTTTCAGAGATAAAACTCTTGTAAACTACTGCCCAAGCTGTAAAGTTGTACTTTCAAACGAAGATTCACAGGGTGGTAAGTGTGATGTTTGCCATAGTGATATAGTTCAGAAAACAAAAGAAGTTTGGTATTTAAGAATAACAGAATACGCAGATAAACTTTTGCAGGGACTTGAAGAAGTTGACTATCTTCCAAACGTAAAACTTCAGCAGCAGAACTGGATAGGTAAGTCAACAGGTGCTTTTGTAAACTTTAAAATCAAGGAATTTGATGAACAATTAAAGATATATACAACAAGACCTGACACACTTTATGGTGTTACATTTATGGTAATTGCACCTGAACATCCTATAATTGAAAAATACAAGGATTCAATCGGCAATTATGCAGACCTTGAAGCATACAAAAAAGAATGTGCAAAGAAAACAGAATTTGAAAGAACTCAGCTTGTAAAAGATAAAACAGGTGTAAAAATAGATGGTCTTACAGCTGTTAACCCTGTAACAGGCAAGGAAATACCAATTTATATTTCAGACTATGTTATGATGGGTTATGGTACAGGTGCTATTATGGCAGTTCCTGCACACGATACACGTGACTATGATTTTGCAAAGAAGTTCGGCATTGATATAATCGAAGTTATCAAGGGCGGAGATATTTCAAAGGAAGCTTATACAGGCGAAGGTGAACTTGTTAATTCAGGTGAATTAAACGGTATAAGCAACAAAAAAGAAGCAATTGAAAAGGCTGTTGAAATACTCACAAAGCTTGGCTGCGGTGAAAAAGGTGTTCAGTTCAAGATGAAAGACTGGGCATTCAATCGTCAGAGATATTGGGGCGAACCTATTCCTATTGTACATTGCCCTAAGTGCGGAATTGTTCCTGTTCCATATGATGAACTTCCTCTTAAATTACCAAAGGTAGAGCATTTTGAACCTGGTACAAACGGCGAAAGTCCGCTTGCAAAGATAGATAGTTTCGTAAATTGTAAGTGTCCTAAGTGCGGCGGAGATGCAAAGAGAGAAACAGACACAATGCCTCAGTGGGCAGGTTCTTCTTGGTACTTCCTCCGTTACTGCGACCCAAATAACGACAAAGAATTTGCTTCACAGGAAGCACTTAAATACTGGATGCCGGTTGACTGGTACAACGGCGGTATGGAACACGTTACAAGACATATGATTTACTCAAGATTCTGGCATAAATTCCTTTATGACCTTGGTCTTGTTCCAACTTCTGAACCATATGCAAAGAGAACTGCACAGGGTCTTATCCTTGGTTCAGACGGCGAAAAGATGAGTAAGTCAAGAGGAAACGTTGTTGACCCTAATGACGTTGTTGATGCGTACGGTGCAGACGTTTTAAGACTTTATGTTCTCTTTATGGGCGACTATGAAAAGGAAGCTCCATGGAGCGACAGCAGCGTCAGAGGATGCAAGAGATTCGTTGACAGAATATGGGCATTACAGGATAAGCTTGTTGACAGCAATGAATACAGCGACAAACTCAGAGCTTCAATGCACAAGACAATAAAGAAGGTTTCTGAAGATATTGAATCTATGAAGTTCAACACAGCTATTGCAGCTATGATGTCACTTCTTAATGAAATATATGCAGCTGATGCAGTTACAAAGAAAGAACTCAGAGATTTCCTTATTCTTCTTTATCCGTTTGCACCTCATATTTCAGAAGAACTTTATCAGATTATAGGTTGCGACGGAGTTCTTGACCAACAGGAATGGGTAACATATGATGAAGCACTTTGCGTTGATGATGAAATAGAAATAGCTGTTCAGATAAACGGCAAAGTAAAGGCAAAACTTATGATACCAGCTGAAATTTCAAAGGAAGATGCACTCGCTCTTGCTCTTGAAAATGAAAAAGTCAAGGAATTTACAGACGGAAAACAGCTTGTAAAACAGATTTATGTTCCGAAAAAACTTGTAAATTTTGTGGTTAAATAAAAAAATTTAAAAAAAGACTTGACAAAGCATCTTTTTTGTGGTAAAATAATATATATTTTAAATAACTATATAACTTTGTATAGAAAGTCAGAGTGTCATATTTGTTATGATATTCACGCAGTCGGTTATTGAATCGGCTTATGCGTTTTTAATAAATGCTTAGTGAATTGTATCCTCTGTCTTGGTGACAAAGGGAGGGAAAATGAGTGGCAGAAGTTCGTGTTGGAAAGAACGAATCTTTAGAAACAGCATTAAAAAGATTTAAGCGTTCTTGCGCTAAAGATGGTGTTATAGCAGAAGTTCGTAAAAGAGAACATTATGAAAAACCTTCAGTAAAGCGTAAGAAGAAGTCTGAAGCTGCACGTAAGCGTAAGTTTTAATTAGAATCTTTAAGGTGATTAGGGCGTACTGAGGTACGCCCTTTGTTTTAGGAAAACAGGATGATCGAAATGTTTAAAATTACAGTAGCACTTAAAAATATTTGTGAGCTTACTCCTGATCTTTTAAAGAAGATAGGAGTTAAAGGATTGCTTCTTGATCTCGATAACACTTTGACCACCCATGATAATCCTGTTCCTGCGGACGGCGTTCTTGACTGGATAAGTCTGATGAAAGAAAACGGAATAAAAATGTATATTGTTTCAAATAATCATCCGCCGAGAGTGAAACCTTTTGCGGAAATGCTTGGTTTGCCGTTTGTCAGTGAAGGAAAAAAACCGCTTTCAAAGGGATTTAAAGAAGCAGCGGAATATATGGGACTTAAAAAAAGTGAACTTGCGGCTGTCGGCGACCAGATATATACTGATGTTCTGGCGGCAAACTGGTTTGGCGTTAAATGCATTTATGTTAAACCGATAGAACACGAAAAAACAAATTTTTTTAAATTCAAAAGAAAAATGGAGAAACCGTTTTTACCTAAAAAATTTTATGATGAAGGGAAGTAGTGGCAGATGTCAGAAAAAATACTTGTTATTCACGGACCTAATCTGAATCTTCTTGGAGAAAGAGAACCGGGCATTTACGGAGATGAAAGTTTTGATTCTCTTAATGAAAAGCTTGTTAAACTCAGTGCGGATTACGGTATGGAATGTGAAATATTTCAGTCTAATCACGAAGGAGCAATAATCGACAAACTCCATGAAGCAAGAAAAATTTTCAAGGCAGTTATTTTGAATGCAGGTGCATATACTCATTATAGCTATGCAATAAGAGATGCAATTGCAGCAATAAAAATACCTGTTATTGAAGTTCATATAAGCAATGTTTTTTCAAGAGACAGTTTCCGTTCAGAGTCAGTTATAGCACCTGTTTGCAGCGGAAGTATATCAGGATTCGGACTTGAAAGTTATTATCTTGCAGTAAAAGCTTGTGCAGATATGGGAAAGAAGCAGTAAAATGAACAGATTTGATAAATTATTTATGAATCTTCCTGATGATGCAGAATGTGCATTGATAACATCTGACATAAACAGAAGATATTTTACAGGTATGAAGTCATCGGCAGGAACTGTTTTAGCTTTCAGAAATGGCGAAAATTATCTGATAATAGATTTCAGATACATAGAAAAAGCAAGAAAAACAGCAACTGACTGTGTTGTTGTGGAACAGGAAAGACTTTATCATCAGATTTATGAAATTTTAAAAAAACGCAACATAAAAAAAGTTTATGTTGAATCGCATACAATGACGCTTGAAGAACTTTCAAGAATAAAAAATGCATTGAAAAATATTCAGTTTGACACATCAGAAAAATTAAGCAATGCAATTTTTAAATGCAGAACAATAAAAGAACCTGAAGAAATAGAAAAAATTATTGCAGCTCAAAGAATAGCAGAAAAGGCACTTGAAAAAACACTTGAAATGATACGTGTTGGTGTGACTGAAAGAGAAATTGCACTTGAACTTGATTATAATATGAGGAAACTTGGTGCGGAAGATTTATCTTTTGAAACAATAGCACTTTCAGGTAAAAATACATCAATGCCGCATGGTGTTCCGTCGGATAAAAAAGTTCAGGAACACGAATTTGTTCTTATGGACTTTGGTGCAGTTGTTGACGGTTACCACAGCGATATGACAAGAACTGTATGTGTGGGTGAACCGACTGAAAAAATGAAGGAAGTTTATAATATAGTTCTTGAAGCACAAAAGGCATCACTTGAAACAGCACGTGCAGGTATAACAGGATATGACCTTGATGCGGCTGCAAGAGAATATATTGAGTCAAAGGGTTATGGCAAGGCATTTGGTCATTCTCTTGGTCATGGCGTTGGAATGGAAATACACGAATTTCCAAATGCATCACCAATGCAGAAAAACACAATACTTGAAGAAAATAACATAGTAACAGTTGAACCGGGAATATATATTCCAGAAGAATTTGGCGTTCGTATTGAAGATTTTGTTGTTATTAAGCATGACGGCTGCTTTAATATGACAAACGCAGAGAAAAAACTTATAATTTTATAAAAAAAATTTGCAATAGGTATTGCAAAATAAATTTAAATGTAGTATAATATAGATATTACTACTATAAAAAACTCGGAGGTTTTAATTTATGATAACAGCAGGCGATTTCAGAAACGGCGTTACATTTGAAATGGACGGCAACGTAGTACAGGTAGTTGAGTTCCAGCACGTTAAGCCGGGTAAGGGTGCGGCTTTCGTAAGAACAAAGTATAAGAACGTTATTACAGGTGCAGTTGTTGAACAGTCTTTCAATCCAACAGCCAAGTTCCCTACTGCTTTTGTAGAACGTAAAGATATGGAATATCTCTACAATGATGGCGATATGTATTACTTTATGGATTCTGAAACATATGAACAGACAGTAATTGAAAAGGACAAGCTTGGCCCTTCATTTGCTTTTGTTAAGGAAAACACAACAGTTAAGGTACTTTCATACAAGGGTAACGTTTTCGGTGTTGAACCTGAATTCTTTGTTGTTCTTGAAGTTACTGAAACAGACCCTGGATTCAAGGGCGATACAGCAACAAATGCAACAAAACCTGCAACACTTGAAACAGGTGCAGAAGTTAAGGTACCTCTCTTTATCAACCCTGGCGACAAGATCAAGATTGATACAAGAACAGGTCAGTATATGGAACGTGCAAAGTAATAAGCACTTTTTCATATAGTTTTTAAGAAATAAAGACACGTTAAAAGGAGGACTTTATGAAACTTACAGAAGAAACATCTTATCTCAAGGGTCTTATTGACGGACTCGACATTGATGATGCCAAGAAGGAAAACAAGATAATCATAAAGATGGCTGACATTATTGCAGACCTTTCAAAGACTGTTGAAGTTTTACAGACAAGAGTTGATGACTTAACAGAACTTTGTGACGACCTTGACAAGGATCTTGGAGATGTTGAAGAAGACCTTTATTGTCTTGACGGTTATGACGATGAAGATGATAAAGAAGACTATGACGATGATGATTACGATTATGACACAGATGCACTTGATTTTGCAGATGAAGATAAACTTTCAGATACTTCAGATGATGCAAAAGACAGCGAAGATGATTCATATGATGTATATGAGATTGAATGTCCTACTTGTAACCACACAATAAGTCTTACAGACGAAGAACTTGAGGACGGTTCTATTGAATGTCCGAACTGCGGCGAAAAGATTGAATACGATTTAAACGATATTACAATCGAAGACATCGAATCACAGCCGGAAGAATAATGAAAAATCCAGAGCGGGATATTTTATCCCGCTTTTTTTATAAGAAAACTATTGCATTTATATCAAATATATGATATAATAAAAAACATATAAATTTATTAAGGAGTTACTGAGATGTACGAAAATATGTTGGATACAATCGGTCTTGTTGAAAGTGTTGATCCTGAAGTTGGAAAAGCAATGAATCAGGAACTTACAAGACAGCGTTCAAATCTTGAACTTATTGCAAGTGAAAATATCGTTTCACCTGCTGTTATGGCAGCAATGGGAAGTGTTCTCACAAACAAGTATGCAGAAGGCTACCCTGGAAAGAGATATTACGGCGGATGTGAATATGTTGACGTTGTTGAAACTATTGCAATTGAAAGAGCAAAGAAACTCTTTGGTGCAAAGTATGCAAACGTTCAGCCTCATTCAGGTGCACAGGCTAACACAGCTGTTTATGTTGCACTTTTAAAGCCTGGCGATACAGTTATGGGTATGAGCCTTGATGCAGGCGGACACCTTACACACGGTTCACCTGTTAATATTTCAGGTAAATATTTTAACTTTGTACCATATGGTGTAAATGATGAAGGATACATTGACTATGATGCACTTTACAAACAGGCAAATAAGTGTAGACCAAAACTCATTGTTGCAGGTGCTTCAGCTTATCCAAGATCAATAGATTTTGAAAAGCTTTCACAGATTGCAAGAGCAGTTGGTGCTTATTTAATGGTTGATATGGCACACATTGCAGGACTTGTTGCAGGCGGTATGCATCAGTCACCTGTACCATATGCGGACGTTGTAACAACAACAACACATAAGACTTTAAGAGGTCCGAGAGGCGGTCTTATCCTTACAAATAACGAATACATCGCAAAGAAAATAAATTCAGCTATATTCCCAGGAACACAGGGCGGTCCTTTAATGCACGTTATCGCAGGTAAGGCAGTATGTTTCGGCGAAGCTTTAAAGCCTGAATTTACAGATTATGCAAAGCAGATTGTTGCTAATGCAAAGGTTCTTGCAGATGAACTTTTAAAGTATGGTTTCAACCTTGTTTCAGGCGGTACAGACAACCACCTTATGCTTGTTGATTTAAGACCATTCCACATTACAGGTAAAGAATTTGAAAAGCGTCTTGATGCAATTCACATCACAGCAAATAAGAACGCTATTCCGAATGATCCTGAAAAGCCATTTGTTACAAGCGGCGTAAGAATTGGTACACCTGCTGTTACAACAAGAGGACTTGTTGAAGAAGATATGAAAGTCATTGCTGAATGTATGTATCTTGTTGCAGGCGAAGATTGGGAATCAAAGAAAGATGAAGCTGCTGCAAAGGTTGCTGAAATTTCTAAGAAGTATCCACTTTATGAATAAATAAATCGCCGGAGTGCAGGCAGGGCGATAGACTGCCTGCCGAGGAGCACGAGGGCGAGAAGCCCTCGTGTGCCAACGGCACTTTGCATAAAAGCAGCGATTAGAATTTTCTGATCGCTGTTTCTGTTTGCAGCCGATTGCCTTTGGCAATTGGGATTAGGACTTTGTCCTAAATCCCAAACCCTATACCTACAGCCTTTTAGAAAAGGCTGGCGAAAACTGATACGGACGTGATAAAAATGAATTCTCCACTTGCAGATATTATAAGACCTGAAACACTTGATGATTTAGTTGGACAAAAGCATATTTTAGGAAAAGATAAACCACTTAGAAAAATACTTGAATCGGGACATATTCCTAATATGATATTTTACGGACCACCGGGAGTTGGAAAAACTACCGTTGCAAGAATAATTGCAGATAAAACAAATATGACATTGCATAAACTTAACGGCACAACGGCATCAACGGCGGACATAAAAGAAATTATAAAAGAAACAGATACTTTTTCTGGTATAAACGGGATTTTATTATATCTTGATGAAATACAGTATCTTAATAAAAAGCAGCAGCAAAGTATGCTTGAATTTATTGAAAACGGCAAAATAACACTTATTGCATCAACAACTGAAAATCCCTATTTTTCGGTGTTTAATGCAATACTAAGCAGAAGTACAATTTTTGAATTTAAATCAGTTTCACCCGAAGATATAAAAGAGGCTGTAAAAAGGGCTTTTTTGAAAATGGAAGAAAGTACGGGAAGTAAAATATCCTATTCGGAAAAAGTTGCTGATATAATATCATTAGGGTGCGGCGGAGATGTACGCAAGGCTATGAACACGGTTGAACTTTGCGTATATTCAGGCAAAAAAGAAAATGATGTTATAGTTATATCTGAAAATGATGCCTCTGAACTTACACAGAAAAGCAATATGCGGTATGACAAAAATGGTGACCAGCATTATGACCTTTTATCAGCTTTGCAAAAGTCGATAAGAGGTTCAGATGAAAATGCGGCACTTTATTATCTTGCAAGACTTGTTAAGGCAAACGACCTGCTTTCAATATGTCGTCGATTGCTTGTTATATCATCTGAAGACGTCGGACTTGCATATCCGCAGGCGGTTGTTATAACTAAAGCGTGTGTTGATTCAGCATTGCAGATAGGGTTTCCTGAGGCAAGAATACCGCTTGCCGAAGCGGTTGTGTTGCTTGCAACAGCACCAAAGTCAAACAGTGCCTATATGGCTTTTGCAGAGGCTATGAGCGACGTTGAAAAGTATGGTGCACTTGATTTTCCAAGGCATCTGCAAAACAAGCATGCAGACGGAGAGGGTGCATCAGTAGTCGGACAGCATTATCTTTATCCGCATAATTATAAAAATCATTATGTGAGACAGCAATATTTGCCTGATGAACTTAAATCAAGAGTATATTACAAGTATGGTGAAAACAGGCAGGAAGCAGCAGCACTTGCATATAAAAAGAAAATAATTTCTGAAAGTGAATAGAGAAAAATACCGAAATACAGTGAGTATTTCGGTATTTTTTTATTTAAAAACAAAATATTTATCCTTGTTTTTTTAAGTTTAGCTTAAATAATTAAGTGATACTTTTTATAACATATTATTCAAAAACAAATGTGGCAGATAATAATATTGAAAGATTTGGAGAAGTTAGAAATATTTTCAAAATAAATTGATTTAGCATAATTTTGGGCATTTTATCACATATAAACAGGCGGTTGCTATATAAAAATGCCTTAAAACGGCTGAAAAATTAATAGTAAATCACTATTGTTAACAAAATGAGACTTTTGTAAGAGTGAACGTGAAAATCACGTGAAAATTTGAAAATATGTCTTAGATATAAAGTTTTAGATTATAAAATAAACAGAGTAACAATTCATTTATAAACGTGTGGAAAGTTGCATAAATTGCAGAGCCTTCAATAGCTAAATTGCTATTTTTAGCAAAAAATCATTGACATTTATGGAGCAAATGACTATAATAGTAGGTGTTAAAGGATATAATTTATACAGGTTGACCTAATTATGAACAGGTCGGTTTAAACGTAAAATTATTAAAAAGAGAGGCTAAATGCTATGAAGAACTTTAAAAAAATATTGAGTGCTGTTTCAGCTCTTGCACTTAGTGCAACATCGATGGCAACAGCTGTTCCGTTTTCAGTACAGGCTGAACCGGTTCTCAGCGATGAAATAAGCTACAGCTCAGGGGTTGACATTCTTGCATCATCAGCAAGTGTTTCAGTTATTGAAGCGAGTGGTGCAGAAGAATCAGCTTATGTAAAATGGGGAGCAGTAACAGGAGCTACTGGCTACAATGTTTACTGTGATGGAAAACAGATTGATTCAATGCTTATCAGGCAGTATGCAGACTGTTTCAGAGCAGACGCTGTTGGAATTAAGGCTGGTTCACACACACTTAAAATTGTTCCTGTTATAAATGGTAAGGAAGATGCCTCAAAGGCAGCTGAACAGTCAGTAACATCAACATCATACGACAGAACAGGTTTCGGCTGGGTAAATGGTACATCTTCAGGTGCATATAACGAAGATGGCACATTAAGAGATGGTGCGGTTGTTCTTTATGTTACAGAAGATACAAAAGACACAGTTTCACTTGACGTTGTAACAGATGGAAAAGGAAAAACAACATCAGCAACAGGTCTTCAGAATATTTTGACAGCTTATAAAAAGGGTTATGATTCAAGACCGCTTGATATAAGAATTATCGGCGAAGTAACAGACCCTGCTGCACTTGAAGGCGGTGATCTTCTTATAAAGGGTAACAGCGATACAAAGAGACTTTCATGCGGTATTACAATTGAAGGTATCGGTGAAGATGCAACAGTAAACGGTTTCGGTATAAGACTTGCAAACGTTTCAAATGTTGAAATAAGAAACCTCGGTGTTATGCTTGTTGATTCAGGTGAAGGCGATAACTACACACTTCAGCAGTCATGCGACCATGTATGGGTTCATAATTGTGATTCATTCTATGGTATGGCAGGCGGAGATGCCGATCAGGCAAAGGGCGACGGTGCTCTTGACTGTAAGAAGTCAACATACATCACATTCTCATACAACCACTTCTGGGATAACGGAAAATGCAATCTTCTTGGACTTAGTGAAGATACAACAGAAGGTCTTTACATAACATATCACCATAACTGGTATGATCATTCAGATTCAAGACACCCAAGAGTAAGATTTTATTCAGCACACGTTTATAACAACTACTATGACGGCAATGCAAAGTACGGCATTGGTTCAACAGAAGGTTCATCAGTATTCTCTGAAAACAACTATTTCAGAAACTGTAAATATCCAATGCTCACATCTATGCAGGGTTCTGATGTAGATGCAGGCGGTATTTTCTCAGGTGAAGACGGCGGTACAATAAAATCTTTTGGCAACTATATGGAAGGTCAGAAAGAATATACTCCATATAAGAGCAATTCAACAGATTTCGATGCATACGAAGCTTCATCAAAGGACGAAAAAGTTCCTGATTCTGTAAAATCAAAGCAGGGCGGAAACACATACAACAACTTTGATACAAGCAGCACAATGTATAGCTACACAGCCGACAATGCAGCAGATGTTCCTTCAATTGTAACA
>JALEJO010000096.1 GCA_022769365.1 Oscillospiraceae bacterium
ATTGCTATAGGTGCAGGAACTGATATAGCAATAGATTCAGCGGATATAGTTTTAATGAAAAACAGTCTGCTTGATGCAGTTTCAGCTGTAAGATTAAGCAGACAGACTCTTAAAAATATACATGAAAATCTTTTCTGGGCATTTATATATAATGTGCTTGGAATACCACTTGCAGCAGGCGTATGGATACCGTTATTCGGATTGAAATTAAGTCCTATGTTTGGTGCAGCTGCAATGAGTCTTTCAAGTTTCTGTGTTGTATCAAATGCATTGAGATTAAATTTGTTCAATATTAAGAGCAATAAAAAAGACAGAAAAGTTAAAAATCAGATAGATTTTAATTGTCTGCCTGAATGCAGAGAGGAGGTGGGAGAGATGAAAAAAACAATGTTTATCAAGGGTATGATGTGCGGACACTGTGAAGCAACAGTAAAAAAGACACTTGAAGCAATAGATGGTGTTGAAAGTGCCGAAGTCAGCCACGAAAAAGGAACAGCAGTTGTAACACTTTCATCAGATGTTGACAATTCAGTTCTTAAAAAAGCCGTTGAAGATAAAGATTATACGGTTGAAAAGATTGATTAACAAAAATCCATATTAAAAAATAAGCCCTCGGAAAATATCTTCCGAGGGCTTTTATTATAAAGACTATTTACTTAATCTTCTTATTTTTTATATTTATATGCAGGTAACGAAATATCATTTGAATCTATTCGTGGCAATGTATATCTAAGATTCCATTTAACACCTCTTCCGTCAGCCTCTTTGTTTGCTTTAAACCATTGATGTCCTGCCTTTGAATTTGTCGTTCCTTTGCAATCATCTGCGATAGGATAAGATATTTTCTTATTAGCTGTTTCTATATTCGTAATAATCATAAAATCTTTAAAATAATCAGATTTATCATCAAATGGAATTTCATCGAAGAAATCTCTAACATTTCTTTTTTCGACATCATAACAGAAATTTTCAGTATCAAACGTTCTTGTTTCAACTGAATCTACAAGAACTTTTACGCTTCCAAGTCCAAGTGGTTTTCCATGTCCAAGTTTATACTGCTGCTTGCTATCTGCCTTATTATCACCTATTGCTAGGCACCAAACAAGTTCTTTTAATTGTTTTTCGTTTATATTTTCAAAATAAACATCAAAAACAAATTCATTTCCTTTATCAGCAAGTTCCATTGAACTATTTCTGTTATTTCCTTTATTTGAAACAAAATCTCTTTCACTCAAATTAGGATTATGAAGGAAATACTTTCTTCCATTAAGTTCCACTATGCATTTTTCTATATCTTCTTTAACATTCTTTCCCTTGCCTGTATATTCTTTTATCATATAATCATATGTCCAATATCGGCATTCTCCAGGCTTCTGACTGTAAAACTCTGTTGATGAAATTTTTGGTGATGCAAGTTCTTTAAGTATTATTTTCTTTCCATTTTTATATGGTTTATAATCACTTGAAAGTGTTGCATCTGAGAATCTCAATTTTGATGCAACGGCATATTTTTCGTTTTCTTTAATTATACCAAACAATTCACAAGCTTTGCAAAGTTCTTTTCCAAAAGTGTGAGAACAACTTTTGTAACTTCCGAGAAGATCTTCTGTTTTGTTTCTGTAAACAGTTCGTCCAATTTGTGACGGCATAAGATAAACAAGCGTATTTCCATTTTCATCAGGCATTGTATAGTAGAAAACCGGATAAAGAAGACCATCTTTTCTTTTTAAATCAATCACAATATCATTTTTAAATATGTATGTATTGAACGCACTGGTAATCGCCTCATCATTTTTTTTATTTTTAAAATATATAGAAAAGTTATAATTATAATCTACAATTGCCTGTTCAAGATTTACACATTCGACCTCATCAGCGTAGCATTCAAAAATATAATTTTTTACGTTATATTTTCTTTTTTTAATATCTTCTTGACCATACCATACTCTTGTTGTATCATATTCTCCAATGTTTTCTTTTGCCTGTTCGAAATCATTTTTATTTTTATATTTTCTTGCATTGGCTTCAAAAAGTCTGAATTTGCCATCATAGTATTGTACTATCCCCGGTTTTCTTATTGCTGAACTTCTTGAAGATAAAATAGGTGTGTTTATAACTGAAAAGCAGCTGTTACTTAATGTTTCATAAGCACTTCGTATCATTCCTCGAATTTGACTTCCCGGAATCATTGGGGTATTACCTACTCTAAAAAATGGATATTCTTTGTGTTCTTTGGAAATCTCCACTTTTTCAGCATCAGGAATTGCAAGCGGTGTTTTAGTAATAAGTTTGCATCTTATTTTCCCTGTAAGAGTTCCATCTGATATCTCTGTTCTTTCAACACCTTTTCCAAGTCTTACAAAATTATATGGATTTATAAATCTTTCTTTTGTTTCTGTCCAACCAGATTCATTACTTTTAAAGCTATTATTATAATTATTATATGCCAAATTATTCCTCTCCTTTCGCAAGTATTTTCATTATTCTAAAATCTGAAATATATGCTATACCATTTTCGTCATAATCAAGATAATTTCTGATCGATATTTTTTCAGCATTTTCAATAGGAAGAGTATATTCTCCTCCACCAGTTGTTACGTAATTAGTACCATTTGATTTTATTGTATCTATGTCAAGGTAATGCTTTTCATCAAATATTCTGTTTTCAAATTTTGAAGTAAACTCATCCGTTTCATTCGCAAGTTTTTGTTTAAATTTATTATCATCTATAATCCTGAATTTAAATTCTTCACCAACAAATTCACGCCTATATTTCACTTCATAATTCTCATCAAATATTCTTAATTCCAGAAGGTTAGCTGTTTCTTTTAATTCTTTGCTGCATACAAGTTTATTCGTATAAAGTGCATAAAAAATCCCATTATACTTTTGTATTTCATTTAAAAGATTCTTCTCTTCTATTATACCAAAATCTTTTATAAACTCTTTCATATCATATTTTCTCCTGAATAAGCAAATTTTTAATATCATTTTCAGCAAGATATTTAGTTTTATCAGTACCATTTAAAGTTATTTTTTCAACCTCAAATATTCCTCTTCCGACTGATGTCAAACCTCCAACAGAAAGCAAACCATTATTAAGATCGGCAATACATGCAGACAATATAAATCTTGCTTTTTCACTGATTTTTTTAGGTATGGTTATTTTTAATTCAGTTTTTCCATTATAGCAAGTCTGTTCTGTATATAAAGCACCATCTTTAGTTGCAGCACTGAATCTGTCAATTGAATTTCGTGTTATTGTTTTCCACTTATAGTTATTTACAACAGATTCAGAAAAAATAATCTGAGATTTTTTAACTACATTAGTTTTTTCTTTAACAGTTCCAAACACATCATTAGTAAATGTCTCATCTGAAAAATAACTGAATCTTTCTCTGAAAGCCCCTGCCCATGATGTTCCGGGAATAACAGGAATTCCGTTGGTAAGTGTTGTATGTTTATAATCAGGCATGTTATCTTTTTCTTCTGATATATCTGTGGTATATGTTCTTATTGACAATGCTCCGCATTGTTTAAGCTGAAGTTTTATAATATCAGCTTCAGTTGAAATTTCAGATATTTTATATTCAGAAACACTTTTCCAAGAGTCTAAATCTGTCACATCAAAATCGAGCCATAAATCTAGTTCTGTTTCTAAATCGAACTCTTTTTTCTTCAAAGATTTAAGTTTCACTTCACCAAACCCTCTTGAGGTTTTGCGACCAAACCTTATTTCAGAAGACGCTATTGCAGAAATCATTCTTTCAATTGTTTCCTGAATATCGTTATTGTACTTATTTACTTCAATATACGTGACAAATTCAGCACCTGTTTCAACTATCTGAAAATCAAATTTTGAACCATCCACTGCAACTTTATTTTTAAGCTTTACGCTATCTCTTACAGAAATACTAAAATCACTTATTAAGTCAGCATCATAAAAATATACTTTACTTTTTTGTGACCTTTCGCCACTTATATATCCAAAAATATTTTTTCTTTGTTCTATAGAAATATAATGTCCCATAACACCTGCTATTGCAGTTGCCGGAATATATGGAGTACCATTTTTTCTTACAACAACGTCACTATCTGAATTTACATTATTTCCAGAGCCAACAGAAAGAGGTGTTTTTAATTTTAATATAAGTTGATAATATATATGCTTCATTATTTTCCCTCCTGTTTTATAAAATACTTAGCAAGTGTAAATACTATTGTAAGATATTTTTGCTCTATTTTCCAATCACTTCTATATCTCTCAGATTTTAAGTGCTTTATTACTTTATCTATCTTTTCCATTTTTTTCTTATTCTTTATACTTTTAATTCTTCTATCAAGATCTATATGGTCTTTTGACTCTTCTATCATAAGAGTTACTCTTCCGATAAATGATGAATTTAGGTCTATCAAATCTTTTTTGCACGCTCTAGCATAATCTATAGCGGACAAACGCATTTCTTCGTTTTTATCCATTTCTGATATAAGATGTTCTATTTTGGAAATATTTTCATTTTTCGATTGCTCTTTTGTTTTAAGAATAACCGCTTCATTTATAAATTTATCTGCATTAAACACTCTTATTTTTCCATAACCTTCATTCTGCTTTTCACCAACATGCATTAATAAAGGATATTTTTTACTTGTATTTCTAAGTACAATAACGCTTCCTGCTGATAATATACGCACTTGCGGTTTCTGAATTTTTATGGTTGTATTAAATCCCGAAATATTTTTATACTTCAAATTACTTGAAAAATGAATATTACCTTCTTTTATATTCTCTATTCCAAGATTTTCTGCAAGTACACTTGTATCTGTGGAAATATTGCCATACTTATCCGCAATAATAACATCAGATTCAAAAAGAAAAGCAACATTTTCTCCGGTAACATATCTATCATTTTTAAATTCTGATATTTCCATCGCAACCAATTCACAATTTGAATACTGTGCCGTTTTGCTTCGTCCAAACCTTATTTCAGCATTTTGAATCAAATCTGCTATTTCTCTAATTGCTTCACCATCAGCAATAATGTTGCCTCTGAAATATTGACCTTTTTTTATACAGGTTTGTGTATAAAGGTCTTTTCCATCTTCGGACATATTGTTATGATATATTATTTCTGTTTCAGGTTTTACTATTTTTTTGACAGCATTTATATAGCAATCTTTAAACGATTTTACTATCTTACCTTCTTCTTTTATTTCTTTACTTTCAGTTACAGTATTAAATATTCTTTTCTTTGGATCTGTTTTATCTTTTCCTAAAAATCCTGGAACCGGAATATACTCACTTAATTTTTCATCTGAAACATATAAGTTTGAAAACTTAACATCTCTATTTAAGAACAATCTATTAAAATAATTATCAATATCTTTTGTTTTAAGATATTCTTGTGCAAGCATTCCAATAACAGATGTACCGCTTATATAATCCTGCGTAATATTTACTGATTTTCCAGGTATCATAAGAGGTGATGTATTTTTTATTGCGTAATTTAATACATATATTTTATTTTTATCACAAACAGGTATATCATACTTCAGTTTGCTTTTCTGAGAATCATAAAGACCACATTTAACTATACCATAGCCTCTGTTTCTTTTAAATCCTATGT
Source organism: Oscillospiraceae bacterium (assembly GCA_022769365.1). Classification (GTDB taxonomy): domain Bacteria; phylum Bacillota; class Clostridia; order Oscillospirales; family Ruminococcaceae; genus Ruminococcus_C. Next base: position 5,625 of record JALEJO010000096.1, read on the forward strand.
GTCTAAGTGCTTTGCAAATTTTTTCGAAATCTGTAATATAGTTATCATCTAGAAATACATCTGCATAAAAAGACAACTTTTCATTCTTGTTCCATGGAAGAATATTTTCAACAACTCTTGTAAATCTTAAAGAGTTTTCCTTTGCATTTCCCTCTTCAGTGATTGCCGTTGATGCTTTTATATCTGTAAAAATTTTTGTTACCTTCGATGGTGTATATTGCTTTTTTACAACTTCCTCTTTTAATACTTCATAATCTTTTATATATGCATCTGATATTTTAAGTGAGCCTGATTTGTCACTTCCGTTAATCCCAAATATTTTATCAATATTTTTTGATCCAATATATTCAGCAGCTTCTTTCAAACATCCCTTTAGTCTTCTTGATGGAATAAATGGTATTCCATATTCATCAGTACATATATCTGTATCTATTACACTTCCAAAGCCATCACCATTAGCTATGCACAAATCCGAACAAAGCTCTATTTTAATTTGCTTCATCTAACTCCTCCTCATTCGCAAACCATAAATCGTAAACAAGCGATACATCGTATATCAATTTACCAAATTCCTTTGTATCTCTGAAATCTTCACATAACTTTTTGAATTTTCCATTTGGATAACGTGAAATTATTCGTTCAATTTCAAATTGAAAATGCGATTCACCTTCAAAATAACTATCTCTAAGCGTTTTAATATTTTGTCTACCTATTTCAGAAATTGAATTTCCATAATCACAAAACTTTTTGAAATCTTCAAGTTTATATGGCCTTAATGTCAAATCTTTTTCCTGATTTTCTCTAATTTTTTCAAGATCATTTGTGATGCCACTATGGCAATAGTGAAAATCGATATAATTATCTTTACTTCCACTAAATCTTGTTTTTTCTTTTCCTTGTTCACAGCATGCCTCTGCAATTTTATATATTTCAGAAAATGGATCATGACTATGGAAAATCGCAACACCTGCACACGAGGCGTGTCCTTCATGTTTACTTAAAGAATTAAAATATTCAATGACAATATCTTTTGCATCTCTTGCATTGCAAATTAAAGTTATTTCATCACCACCGCTTATAATTTTTCTATATTTGTTAAGTTGTGTTTTTATTTTGTAATTTTTATCCTTATCTTTTTTCTTAAATTCTCTTTCCATTGATATTTTTCTTTTTTCTCCAAGAAAATTTTCAATGGCTTTTATAGGCTCTTTAACATATATTTTATCTGTACTACATGAAAATTCTCTATATTTATCAACACATTTGTTATAGTCATTTATTTCTTTTGTAAGATTCTTTATTTTTGCACCCATTGCATTTCCATCTATGTATATAACTGCAAGAAGGCTTTCTTCTCCCTTTTCCCAAACAAGAGAATCAAGATTTTCTGATTGATTTACTTCATCTACAGAACAATATTTTTTATAGGCTTCAAGTTTCTTCTGCGATTCATACGAAAGCATATTAATGTTTCCACTTTTACTCTCCTTTTTCACAACAGGCATCCACGTATTTTTATCAAGCTGGGTAAAAGGAAGTGAATTGCATGGAATTGAATTTATTCCAAGATTTTTCTGATAACGATTCATTTCATAAAGTTTCTTTTTATCGGCATTGAAATTATCAGTTGTTTCAACACACGACGCAATAACACTAATGGAATAGGTATCTTTAAGAAGCATTTTAGAAAAAATCTTGTTTGCCTCAAGATATATTTCCTTATATTTAAAGATTACATAAAGATTTCCGCCACCTTCATATACAACAATTCCATCAAATGATGAATTTTCAAATTCATGCATCGAAAATTTCTTTTCTTTCCAGTTGCTATCGATTTTTATGTTATTTTCCATGCATTTTTCTATAAAAAGGTTGTATACATTAGCAAGCAATGCCGATCCGCCTGCTATTTCTCTAATTTTATTAGTACGATATATGTATTCTTGTTTACTTCGGCAATCGTATAACACTGTAATCATTTGTGACATATTTACACTCCTCATATAAAATAATCTAATTATATTATACAACAAAATTATTTAAATGTAAAGAGGTTTTAAAAAAATATTAGAACATTAAAATATGCAAAACAAAATAATATAAAATTAAGCACATCAAAAACTATAAATTTACATAGATTTGATGTGCTACTTTATTTATATTGTAAGTTTCTTATAATATTCTTAATTATTAATCATCTTATCTCCAGAATTCAAACACTCTTGCAAATGAAAGTGCACCAGCCTGCCATGACTGAGAGAGTGCAGTTTTAGGAGAAATCCATTCATATGTCTGTCCAAAGTTCAGAATAACGCATATAACCATTGAAAGAACCATAAGTTTTTTCAGATGTTCACGTGTATTTTTCATGCAGTTTTGATATACAATAAATGCAATAACCAACGCACCAATTATAATTTGCCATGCAAAATCAACGCAATATCTTGAGCCATAACCACTCTCCCAGATCGAAGCTATTATTGCAAACGGACACGCAATGCATACCGCAAGTATGATAAGTGTATAAAGCTTTTTGTTTTTATTTTCAGAAAGTCTGTATGCTCTTCTGAATTTTCCATATGAAAGAATAGGAAGTGCCTTCCATATAAGACCTATCGCAGAAGTTGTTGCTATAAAATAATATCCTTGCGGGGCAAATGTCTGCAAATCTCCTGAAACCAAAAATGGGAAATTTTCCTGAAATTTTGGTATAACAAAAAGATATTCAAAAAATCCTATTGCTGCAAAGTGCGTATGGAATTGTGATGATGTGAAGTCATTTATTGTTAATGAATATTGTATTCCAAAATCAAGCGGATTTTTAAATCTTACATAGTTGTAAATGACTTGAATTGAACCTATAGCCACAAAAGGAATCAACGCACACATAAAATATGGCAAATAATATTTTCCTTTTGATTTTTTTGTTTCTGATTGTAATTCTCTTTTCTTTTTAAATCCTGCAAAAATAAGCAGTAATGCTGCGATACAATAAACGGCTGTTGTAGGTCTGCAAAGTACGGCAAGACTTAAAAATGCTGTTGACATTGCAAGCCGCCAGTTCTTTATTTTTCCATCTCCTATTACGTTTGAACTCATCATAAAGTATGCCCCAACTGTTATGCATACAAAACCTGATGTTTGTGCAATTTCGTAGAAATTCGGATAATTGAAGCAGAACCATATTCCCGATGAAAGCTGCATTATAACACATCCCATAAGAACAAGTGAACTGTTTATTTTCTTGAAAAACTTTTCAATAAAGCATAAATAGAATTTTGTCAGGAATATTATTCCAATGAATCCAAATAGGAATATTGCCCATATCGACGGAAAATAGTAACCCGTTATCAAGTAATATGGCAAAAATAGAGTAAGAACAGGACCAATTCCATAATATGAATAATATTTACCATTAAAATACAGATGATCCCATGGATATGAACCTATTTCTCCAACTTCACGTTGACTTCCATCATAAGGATTCTCAAGAGCCTCAAGTGCTTCATTCATTTCAATATCTAAAGATGTTTTTCCATGAGCAAATGCATCAACTATTTCTTGTGTAATCTGATTGCCTGATTCTGACTTAAAATCTTTTTTAATGCTGTGGTTTTCATCAGTATAACGTAATGTATTGGCAAGAATTAAAGCTGGTATAACAAGTGCTACTGTAAATATCCATACTGCCGCTTTGACATATCTTCTATTTTCATCATAACTGCGTTTTGAGAATTCTGACATTGCGAGCAGATATATTATAAGACTTCCCAAAAATAGAACTAAAAATCTCGTCAAAGAAAATCTAAGCATTATCGGATTATTGATTTCTATTTTTGTAAGTGTTATAATTTCACCTTCATCAGTGTTGAAAGAAAATCTTATGTCATGCACATTTCCTGAAAAGTTACATGGAATTGTCTGACTTCTTTTATTGCCCTTAATAACTTCTGCGGAAGCAATTCCATCTCTGTATGAAGCTGAATGACTATCATCAGACATATCAATACTGATATTAACATATCCCTTTTTATTTGATACAGCCTCAAAAGAAACTGTTCCAACAGGAGCGTTAAGACCTTTGAATTCAATAGATGAACGACCGCTTTCAATGTTATTTCCACTTGATAAATCAAAATTTTCTGTAACAACGGTTGACAAATCCAGTGTCTTTTCAGGATAGTCACCCAAAAACAGATGTGTTGAATTAAAATTGAAAACAAAAAGTTCAAGTACAAGACAAACTGTCAGCGAACGAATTGAAAAATTCACAAGTTTTTCAAATTTTTCAGGAATTTTCTTTTTAAGTAACAAAAACAATATGATAAACACTCCAAACAGAGTATTGCATAAAGAAAGAAGGTGATAACCTCCAAAATCCAGTATGCCTGCAATATCAAGTATAAAAAGAATAAATGATAGTGCCGTACTGCCGCATATTATTTTAAATGAATTCCTTCTGATTCTTTCAAATATTTTTTGTTTTGCTTTTATTGTGTAATTACATAACACAAAAGCTGATACAAAAAATATTATCAGATTAATTATAAATGTAACCTCTTGCATTTTTGTTTTTTACCTAACCTCTCTTTTTTAATTATGTTAACATTATACAACATATTATAATAAAAGTCAATATATTTAAAAAAATTGGCCGGGAAATAAATTTTATAACAATAAACGCCCTCAAAATGAGAGTGTTTACTTTAAAGCTTTTCAGTTTTTATTTCCTACAAGATTCTTTGCGTATGTTTTAAGAATTTCTACTGCATCTTTTGAATCTACTTTGCCATCATTGTTTACATCTGCGGCTTTTTCATAATATGTTTTATTGTTTGCAAGGGATTCTGCATATGATTTTAAAACAAGAACAGCATCTTTTGAATCAATCACATCATCACCATTTATGTCGCCAAGTTTTATTTCTTTTGGTTCGGTGGTGGTTTCTTTTGTTGGTTCTGTTATTTCTTGTGTTGGTAGTTCGATTTTGTCGGTTGTTTCTTCGGTTGCCGTGGTTTCGGTTTCTGTTGGGTCGGTGGTATCGGAAGTTGTTTCTGATGGTTTAACAGGTTCCTTAACTGCCATTGTTATTGTTACTAAAGACATATCCACATTGTTTTTATTTAAAAATTCTCTAACATTTTCCTCTATAGCTAAAACCTCTTCATTTTTTTCATTGTCAACACAATTGCTTTGTCCGACATACACCTCAACAATAGGATCAGAAAAATCAGAATATTGTACGCATTCATTATAATCACAAGCAAGTTCAGGATAATTCTCCTGCATATAAGAATTTAAAATGCTACAAATATTTTTTATTTCTTCTGTACGATCTTTCAAAAAAGTTACTTCAACTGCTGATTCATCTATTTCATTTTTGTTTAAAAAAGCTGATATATCTTCTTTAACTTCACCTTCGTTGAATTTAGTTTCATCTTGTTTAGGTGCTTTGAATACAATATTTACAAGTTCTTCGTCATCAATGTTTTTAAATTTTACCGTCGCATTGTCATTATATTTCTCGGTTAAATATTCTTCTAATATTCCATATATTTTGTTTAAATCTGTTATTTTTG
>JALEJO010000135.1 GCA_022769365.1 Oscillospiraceae bacterium
ATGGTTGGGATAGCTGGATTCGAACCAGCGGAATGACGGAGTCAAAGTCCGTTGCCTTACCACTTGGCTATACCCCAATATCAACACAAAATACCTATATATTATATCATACTTTTGTTTATTTGTCAATATTAAACCCAAATTTAAATATTGATTTTTTGTAAAAAGAATATTCTTAGCATTTCACCTTAAAATCTGTTATTCTCATATTATATTGTATTTGTTAAAATGAACGATAAAACTCCATTTTTATTGTTTTGTTTAGTCGAAATGATGATTTTTTTATTCAATTTAGTTAGATAGTTGACATTTATAAGGTGTAATGTTATTATAAGGTTATGGTTTAAGTTGATTTTAAAGTTATTGGGTTTAAATTTTAGGAGGAGTTATGAATAATACAATAAGAGTTTCCGGTGCTTCTCTTTCAAGAGATGAATATGTAGTTCTTAAAGAGAGAATTGAAAAAGCATCTGACAGCAACAGACGTGTTTATTGGGTTGTAAAAAGATTTTTTGATATTGTTCTGAGTTTTGTGGCGATACTTGTTTTGAGTCCTGTTTTTCTTATTGTTGCACTTGCGATATATATTGATGATCCTAAAGGAAGTCCTTTTTTTGTTCAGACAAGAGTTGGTCGTCATGGCAAGAAATTTAAGTTTTATAAATTCAGATCTATGGTTTCAAATGCTGAAGAACTTCTTGATCAATTGAAAGAAAAGAATGAAAAAGACGGACCTGTTTTTAAAATGAAAGACGATCCGAGAATAACAAGAATAGGTAAATTCATAAGAAAAACAAGTATTGATGAACTGCCACAGCTTTTCAACATACTTAAAGGTGATATGTCGATAGTTGGTCCAAGACCTTCTCTTCCAAAGGAAGTAAGTCAGTATAATGATTATCAGGCACAAAGATTATTTGTAACACCTGGTCTTACCTGTTATTGGCAGGCATCAAAAAAGAGAGATGATATATCTTTTGATGAATGGGTTGATCTTGATATAAAATATATCCTTGAAAGATCATGGTTTGTTGATATTAAACTTATATTTAAAACATTTATTGTTGTTTTTACAGGTCAGGGTGAATAAATACGTACTTTAAGGGGTGTATATGCACCTCTTTTTTGTTTATATTTTTATTTATAATAGTTTAAATTTGAAAAAAAATAAAATTTTTTAAGGAAATTTATCAAAATCTATTGATTAAATAAAAGAAAAGTAGTATAATATAAATGTGTGCAAGGTCGCTCAAGCACATTAAACTATTCATATAAAAAATGAAAGGAGTTTCCAATGGTTTATTCTAAAGAAGTTGAAGAAATGTGCCCTGTAGCTCAGGGTGTTGCTCATGGTGCTGCTCCGATTCCGGAAGAAGCAAAGTGGGTAAAAGCAAAGGAAATCAAAGATATTTCAGGTTTTACACATGGTGTGGGCTGGTGTGCTCCTCAGCAGGGTACTTGTAAGCTTACTCTTAACGTAAAAGAAGGTATTATTCAGGAATGTCTCGTTGAGACAGTAGGTTGTTCAGGTATGACACATTCAGCTGCTATGGCATCTGAAATTCTCCCTGGCAGAACAATTCTTGAAGCTCTTAACACAGACCTTGTTTGTGATGCTATCAATACAGCAATGAGAGAACTTTTCTTACAGATCGTTTACGGTCGTTCACAGAGTGCTTTCTCTGAAGGTGGTCTTGTTATCGGTGCCGGCCTTGAAGACCTTGGTAAGGGACTTCGCAGCCAGGTTGGTACAATGTACGGTACTCTTGAAAAGGGTCCTCGTTATCTTGAAATGACAGACGGTTATGTTACAAAACTCGCTCTTGACGAAGATGATGAAATCATCGGTTACAAGTTTGTTAACTTTGGTAAGATGATGGACTTCATTAAAGCCGGCGATGATGCTAATACTGCATTTGAAAAGGCTCAGGGTCAGTACGGCAGAGTTGATGACGCTGTTAAGCTCATTGATCCAAGAAAAGAATAAGGAGGATTTCGTACAATGGCTTTATTTGAATCATATGAAAGAAGAGAAAAGAAAATTCTCGACGTAATTGCTCAGTATGGTATCAATTCTATTGAAGAATGTGCTGACGTTTGTAAAGAAAAAGGTCTTGACATATATAAGCTTGTTGAAGGCATTCAGCCTATCTGCTTTGAAAATGCAAAGTGGGCTTACACAGTTGGCTGTGCCATTGCTATAAAGAAGGGCTGTAAGAAGGCTTCAGAAGCTGCTGCAGCTATTGGTGAAGGTCTTCAGGCTTTCTGTATCCCTGGTTCTGTTGCTGATCAGCGTAAGGTTGGTCTTGGTCACGGTAACCTTGGTAAAATGCTTCTTGAAGAAGATACAGAATGTTTCGCATTCCTTGCAGGTCACGAAAGTTTCGCGGCTGCTGAAGGTGCTATCGGTATTGCTGAAATGGCAAACAAGGTACGTCAGAAGCCTTTAAGAGTTATTCTTAATGGTCTTGGTAAAGATGCTGCTCAGATTATTGCAAGAGTTAACGGCTTTACTTTCGTTGAAACAGAAATGGATTATTCAACAGGTGACGTTAAGGAAGTATTCCGTAAGGCTTATTCAAAGGGTCTTCGTGCAAAGGTTAATTGCTATGGTGCAAATGACGTAACAGAAGGCGTTGCAATAATGTGGAAGGAAAATGTTGACGTTTCTATTACAGGTAACTCAACAAACCCTACAAGATTCCAGCACCCTGTTGCAGGTACATACAAGAAGGAAAGACTTGAAGCTGGTAAGAAGTACTTCTCAGTTGCTTCAGGTGGTGGTACAGGTCGTACACTTCACCCTGATAATATGGCAGCAGGCCCTGCTTCTTATGGTATGACTGATACACTCGGAAGAATGCACAGTGATGCTCAGTTCGCAGGTTCATCATCAGTTCCGGCACACGTTGAAATGATGGGACTTATCGGTATGGGTAACAACCCAATGGTAGGTGCTACTGTTGCATGTGCAGTTGCTGTTGAAGAAGCTATGAAGTAATTTATAGTTTCCCTATATTAAGCTAAAATTCCCGTCCTCGGATTTTTATCTGAGGACGGTTTTGTTTTTTTGGTATATAATTCGGGTAAAGGCAAAGGGGTTGGAGAACAGCATAATGCTGTTCCTCCAGAATAGTTTTCATTATTTCTTCAAACTCTTCTTCTGAGTACTTGTAGTCCTTTATTCTCTCAGCTCTATAATTTGCAATAAATTAACATACAAGTCACTGCTTTTTTTTTTTGATGTATAATTTATTATGTAATTCAAAATTAAAACAAATTTTTACGTAAGTAGAGTTGGATAATGAAACTCAAAAAAATAATTTCAGCGGCAGTTGGTGCGACTGTAATTTGCTCAAGTTTACCGTTAAGCGTTGCAACGGTTAACATTAGAACAAATGCAGTGGAAGAGGTTTCAACAACTGAAAAATCGACAGAAATTTCCGAAGAACAGACAACAGAAATTGCAGGACAAGAAACATCTGCAACCACAGAGGCAACATCGTCAGATTCAGAAAATATTACAGGACAAATTGGTGATAATGTTTATTTTACATTGACACCTGATGGAACGCTTACGATTACAGGTAGCGGTGAGATGTACTTCTGGGAAGATAATGGTTTTTCATTTACAGATAAATATGAAGAGAAATATAATACTGAATACGAATATGAGTACTGGGAGCCGGATAATTCAGCAATTAAGAGCGTAACAATTGAAAATGGAATTACATCTATCGGGTGCGTATTTGGAAATGCTGTTAATCTTAAAAGCATAGATATACCTGACTCTGTCACAAGAATAGATTACAATGCTTTTGAAAATTGTAGTTCTTTAACAGATATAAAAATTCCAACTTCATTAACAGAAATAGGTTCTCATGCTTTTCATGGCACAAAATGGCTTGAAAATA
>JALEJO010000150.1 GCA_022769365.1 Oscillospiraceae bacterium
AAAAATTGATTCTCGTGAAATATTTTAAAAAGATATTGATTTTTTTGTATAAATATGCTATAATGATAAAGATAATAGAACTAAATTAATCGGAGGTTTATTTATTGAAACAATTCCAGTTTGAGTATAAAAGTTTTGGACAATTTAAAAATGAACTTACAAAAATAAAGCAATGGGAAAGTTCCCATATCGTTTCAAAAACTGTTTTACAGGTTTATTCTGTTGAACTTGAAAACAGTATTTTTATAGAAATGTTTGCAGCTATAGACGAAATACTTCCAGATGCAATTTACCTTGGTTGTTCTTCAAACGGCAATATAATAGATGGAAAAATATCCGAATCAGACATAATAATAATATGCACAATTTTTGAATACCCGTCAACTAAAGTAAAGGTGCTTCAATATGATATGGACAATCCTGCAAAAGCTGCTGAAATGCTTGCAGAAGAAGTCAATAAAAATAATTGGGTAAAGGCAATTGAATTTCTTGTTACAATGCGTGGCAAGTCAATGACTGATTTTTGCGATTATATGACAGGGATAAGAGAAGACGTTAAAATATTCGGTGGCGGTGCGTTTGCTCCTGATATAAACAGCAATACTGCGTGTGTTTATTCAAAAGAAAAGGGATATTCCGAAGATGGCGTTGTTTTTATGCTTCTCGGCGGTGAAGACCTGCATATCGATTCTATGTACATAACAGGCTGGAAGCCTCTCGGACGTAATTTTAAAGTTACATCGGCCGACGGATTTATACTTAAAGAACTTGATAATAAACCTGCATATGATGCTTATTATAAGTATCTTAAAATAAAAAATGATGAAAATTTCTTTTGTAATACGCTGGAATTTCCTTTTCTTTATAAACATAACGGAATAGATCTGCTTCGTGCACCTGTTTCAAGTAATCCTGATGGTTCGCTTGAAATGACATCCGATATGGAAGAGGGCGTTAATGCAAGAATTGCTTACGGCGACCCTTGGACAATACTCGACAGTGTAAACAATTGTGTTGCAGATGTTGGAGAATTTCAACCGGAAGTCATACATATTTTTTCATGTGCCGGAAGAAGAACTTTCTGGGGTGCTGATGAAGTAAGCAACGAAACATTTCCTTTTCAGTCAATTGCCCCAACATCTGGATTTTTCACATCAGGTGAATTTTTGAGAACGGGAAAATATCTGAATCAGCATAATGTAACTCTTGTTATTGCTTCTATGCGTGAAGGCGAAAAAACGAATAAAAGTAAAGAAACATCTGTCAGAAAAGAAAAATTTTCAGGCAAGGTTTCAATGGTAAACAGACTTGCAACTTTTATTGAAGCTGCAACGGAAGAACTTGAAGAAGCAAACAGAAAACTGGCACTTGCTGTAGTTACAGATGGTTTGACACAGCTTCTTAACCGTTCAGAGATAACACGTATAATAAGAGAGGCAGTTAAAAATAAAAATGAAAAACTTTGTCTTGTTATGCTTGATATAGATAATTTCAAAAGTGTTAATGATACATATGGACATAAAGAAGGAGATAATGTTATAATTGCCCTTTCGGATATATTAATAAATGTTTCAGAAAAAAGTGAAGATATTTTTTCGGGCAGATGGGGCGGAGAAGAATTTATGCTTCTGTTTAAAGGTTTTGATTTAGATAAAACAGCTGATATTGCTGAAAATATAAGAAAAAAATTTGCTGAAACGAAATTTAAAAAATCTGAAAATAAAACAATAAGTGTTGGCGTTATAGAAGTTAAAGATGATGAAACAGCAGATACAGCCTGCATAAGAGTTGACAGTGCTTTATATGATGCTAAAAAGAATGGTAAAAATAAGATAGTTATTTTTTAGAAAAAGGAGTTGATTTTGGTATGGACGAAGTACTTAACAATGTCTTGTTTGATGCTTTTGCAGATGCCTCAGATAGTGTTTACATTTATGTTACAGATATAAAAACAGGTCACACAAGATGGTCACAGAATGCGGTTGATTTTTTTGATATACCAAAGGAAAGTTTTGAAGATACACCGAGTGTTTGGCCTAAAAAAATTCATCCTGATGACATTGATACATATATTAAGGATATAAGTTCTGTTTATGAAGGCAAAACAAATCATCATAATTGTCAGTACAGGGCAAAAAATAAATTTGGAAAATATGTCTGGATACAATGCAACGGTACTATGATGTATGATGAAAATGGCGAAAAATCGGTTTTTGCCGGTATGATGACAAGACTTGACAAACAAAGTAAATATGACGAAGTAACAGGTTTGCCTACCAAAAATGAATTTTACAGTGCTGATATTTCAGGTTTTAACGGAACAATTATGTTGCTTGGAATAGATAAATTCAAAAGAGTTATAAATGATTTTGGTTACAGATACAGTGAAGAACTTCTTGCAAAAATAGTTAAAAAACTTTGCAATATGCTGAAATCTGAACAGAAAGTTTACTATTTTCTAAATGATAAATTTATTATAATTCTTCCAAACTACAGCAAAAAACAGACATTTGAACTTTTCGACAATATAAAGTCAATGGCTAAATATGTTGAAACAATAGACGGAAATATAATTGATTTTTCTGTTTCTGCTTCTGCAATAGAACTTATTGACAATACTCTTGATAATGATTCAATAATTGACAGACTTGATATGACACTTACGTATGTAAAGAGTAACGACAGAGGAAATATAAGATTTTATTCTGAAACAATCGAAGGAAAACAGTTGCGTCTTGAAACAGTTAAAAAAGAACTTAATGAAAGCATAAATAATAATTTCGAAGGCTTTGAACTTTTCTATCAACCTTGGATAAACGCAAGAGGAAAAGAAATTCTTGGTTGTGAAGCACTTTTAAGATGGAAAGGAAAAACTATAAAGGATTCCAATCCTATGGAATTTATACCTATTCTTGAAGAAAACGGAAAAATAATTGAAGTCGGAAGATGGGTAATGGAAACAGCAATGAAACAGCAAAGCGAATGGAAGAAAAAATATGGTAATTTCAAAGTAAGTTTTAATGTTTCATACAGGCAGTTCCTTGAAAAAGGTTATGTTGAAAATCTTTTGGAAACCTCTAAAAAATATGGTGTTGAAAATGGCGATATGGTTCTTGAATTAACTGAAAGCTGCAAAGTTGACACACCTGAAAGACTTGCGGAAATTTTCACAGAAATAAGAAAAAACGGTTTTAAAATAGCACTTGATGATTTTGGTACAGGCTATGCTTCAATGGAAATGCTTAAAAAGCTTCCTGCGGATAACATTAAAATTGAACATTCATTTGTTCGTGAAATAGCCCTTGACGGACATACAGTTGACCTTGCAATTATAAAATCAATTATAAATCTCTGCAATATGCTTAAATGCAGGGTTATAGTTGAAGGTGTTGAAAATAAAGAGGTCGATGACATAATAAGAGGTCTTGAACCAGATTATTTACAGGGATACTACTATTCAAGACCAATATGCAAACCTGAATTTGAAAAAATGCTTGAAGATAATTGTAGATAGAAATAAAAAACTCCTGATTT
>JALEJO010000154.1 GCA_022769365.1 Oscillospiraceae bacterium
TAATCAGCAGCCACAGCCGTTACCGCAACCGCAATTATCATTGTAACCGCAGCCACAGCCGCCGTTACCGCCACATCCACAACCGCAACCGCAGCAGCAGAATAAAAGAATTAAAATGATAATCCAAGTGCAGTTATTGCCTCCGAAACATCCACAACCGTTCATAATAAAAAATCTCCTTTTTAAATAAATTATTTGAAGCGATTCGCTTTTGCTTTGCTTCATAGTTTATATTATGTTCTGACTCATATTTTGGTTACTGAAAAAAATATTTTTTCTGATTTTTTCTTTCGACATATTTTTTATTTGTTTTATGTAATAATAATATAGATAAAGGAGGACTATTAATGAACCGTAAAAATAATGACTTTTCAGATGAAACAGAAAGCTGTTTTAAAAATGCAATCGAAACTGCCCAGAAACTTGGACACACATATGTCGGAAGTGAACACATTTTATATTCTTTAACAATTGAAAAAACATCACCTGCCTGCACTCTTCTTATAAATCAAAATATTACATCAGAAAAAATAATTGATTCTATTATATCTTCTGTTGGAAAAGGAACACCAACGAAACTTTCATCAAAATGTTTTACACCGACTGTTTCAGAAATAATTCGTGATTCAAGAAATATCGCACTTGCAAATTCCTCAGAACTTATATTACCTGTACATATTTTAATGGCTTTAATAAAAAATAAAAATTCAACTGCATATGCACTTCTTAAGGCACTTAATTTTAATTCAGATGTCATATGTTCATCAATACTTGATATGAACAATTTTTCATATCAAAAAATATTTCGTCTAAATCGTCCATCTCAGAAAAACTGTCCATATCTATATAAATATGGAATAAATATGACTGATGATGATATTTCATCAAAATTCGATAAATTCACAGGCAGAACAAAAGAAATAAGAAAGATAATGCAGGTACTTTCAAGAAGAAGAAAAAACAATCCTTGCCTTGTCGGTGATGCAGGAGTTGGAAAAACTGCTGTTGTTGAAGGCGTTTCAAAAATGATATGCGAGGGAAATGTTTGCGATAATTTAAGAAATAAATGGATTTTTTCAATTGACCTTGCAATGCTTCTTTCAGGTGCAAAATATCGTGGAGATTTTGAAGAAAGATTAAAAAAATGCATTGATGAAGCACATATGTCGGGAAATATCATTTTATTTATAGATGAAATACATAATATATGCGGTGCAGGCGGTGCAGAAGGTGCAATTGACGCAGCAAATATTTTAAAGCCTGACCTTGCAAGAGGAAATATTCAGATAATAGGTGCAACAACATGGGAAGAATATCAGCATTCAATAGAGCGTGATTCAGCCTTTTCAAGAAGATTTCAACTTGTACGAATAAATGAACCATCAAAAGAAGAATGTATAGATATTCTCCTTGGTGCAAGGTCATTGTATCAAAGACATCATAATGTTATCGTTCCAAAGTCTGTTATTCCTGTAATATATGAAAATTCAGGAAAATATTATTCATCAAAAAAATATCCTGATAAAGCAATTGACTTGCTTGATGAAGCTTGTTCGTGGCTTAAACTTGAAAAAAGCAAAGGAGGAAGAATGATTCTTTCCGAAGATGATATTATTAAAGTTGCAAAAGAACAAACAGGAAAAAACGGAATCCTTTTTTCTGACTACGAAAACATATCTCCTGAAAATATTATAAATGAAGTTTCAAAAGATATAATAGGTCATAATGATAAAATAGAAAAGATAATAAAAACAATAATAAGAGGTAAAATAAATGTTACTGATAATGAAAAACCGGCTGCATCTTTTCTTTTTACAGGTCCAACAGGAGTTGGGAAAACTGCACTTTGCCAAAAACTTGCTGAAGTTTTATTTGGAAAAGATAATTGTTATTTAAGAATAGATATGTCGGAATATATGGAAAAACATAGTGTTTCAAAGCTTATCGGAGCTCCTCCCGGATATATTGGTCATGATGAAGCTGGGATTTTAACTCAGTTTGTTTTAAAAAATCCTTCATCACTTATATTATTCGATGAAATTGAAAAAGCTGAAAAAAGTATTCTGAATATTTTTCTTCAAATTCTTGATTATGGATACCTGACCGATTCATCAGGCAGAAAAATATCTTTTC
>JALEJO010000004.1 GCA_022769365.1 Oscillospiraceae bacterium
TTTTCAAATGCTTTTGCTGTGTCATATTCGCAGTTTGTACCAGGGAAAACAGGAATAAGAACACGTGGTTTTGCAATGTGATAAGCAGGAACAATGTTGCCTGTACGCTTAAATCTGTAGCTTTCAGGGTGTTCATTTGATGTTTCTATTCTGCAAGGGTAAACGCTTTCAAGTTTGCCTTCCCACGCTCTTTCAAGAGCAGGCATAGAAACAAGGTAATCAAGAGTATAAATCTTGTATTCGTCAATTGTGTGACCAAGAACATAGTTGCCGTCTTCTGCACTTGCCTTGCCTTTGAGTTCAAGAAGGAATCCGCCGTAACAGTCAGAGAACATAAGTTTTGGTGAAACTTTACTTGTGAAAGTAAAGCCGATCTTATTACCAAAGCACATCTTTGCAATACCTTCGGCAATACCGCCGTAACCTAATGTCCAAGCCGCATTTACGCTGCCGCCTGCAATGAGTGATTCAACTCTTTCAAAACATTCTTTAAGGCTGTTAAAGTCAACAATTCCGTTTTCGTCATAGCGAGGCTTGATGAATATAACATCATTGTTTGCACCCTTGAATTCAGTAGAAACTATCTTGTCGCTCTTTGCTGTTGAAACTGCAAAAGAAACAAGTGTTGGCGGAACATCAATATGTTCAAAAGTTCCTGACATTGAGTCCTTGCCGCCGATAGAACCGCAACCGAGTTCAATCTGAGCTTTATAAGCACCGAGGAGAGCTGCAAGAGGCTTACCCCATCTCTTAGGGTCATTCTGTGTTCTTTCAAAATATTCCTGGAATGTGAGCCAGCAATGTTTGTAGCTGCCACCAGCTGCAACTATTTTTGAAATAGATTCAACAACGGCACTTATTGCACCATGATAAGGGCTTGCAGAACTTACATTAGGATTGAATCCCCAGCCCATAAGTGAACAAGTTTTTGTATCGCCCTTTAAAACAGGAATCTTTGCTGCCATAGCCTGTGAAGGTGTCATCTGATATACACCACCAAAAGGCATAAGAACAGTGCCTGCACCGATTGTTGAGTCGAATTTTTCAATAAGACCCTTCTGTGAACATACGTTCAGGTCAGACATAAGGCTTGTCCATGTTTCTGGTTCATCAGCAAAATCCTTTACACGTTCAGCCTGTGGCTCTGGAATTGTGATTTTTGTTTCTTTTTCTGCACCGTTTGAATTTAAAAATTCTCTTGAAAGGTCAACAATAACATTGTCGTTCCACTTCATCTGTAAACGGTTTGTATCTGTAACGTTTGCAACGTGAGTTGCTTCAAGATTTTCTTCATTTGCCATTGCAATGAAAGTGTCTTTATCTTCTGCTGCAACAACAACAGCCATTCTTTCCTGTGATTCGCTTATTGCAATTTCTGTTCCGTCAAGACCTTCATACTTCTTTGGAACTGCATTAAGGTTTATTGCAAGACCATCTGTAAGTTCGCCTATTGCAACAGAAACGCCGCCTGCACCAAAGTCATTACATCTCTTTATGAGTTTTGTGCAGTTAGGGTTACGGAAAAGACGTTGTAATTTTCTTTCAACAGGAGGATTACCCTTCTGTACTTCTGCACCGCAGCTTTCAAGTGATTCAAGAGTGTGTGACTTTGATGAACCAGTTGCACCGCCACAGCCGTCACGACCTGTTTTACCGCCGAGAAGAATAACAACATCGCCCGGAACCGGTCTTTCACGTCTTATATTTTCAGCAGGAGCAGCACCTAAAACAGCACCTATTTCCATTCTCTTTGCAACATAACCAGGGTGATAAACTTCTGCAACGTGACCTGTTGCAAGACCTATCTGGTTACCATATGAACTATAACCGTTTGCAGCACCCTGACAGATTTTTCTCTGTGGAAGTTTGCCGCCGATTGTGTCTGAAACAGGAACAAGAGGATTTGCTGCACCTGTTACACGCATAGCCTGATATACATATGAACGGCCTGAAAGTGGATCACGGATAGCACCGCCAAGACAAGTAGCAGCACCGCCGAAAGGTTCGATTTCTGTCGGGTGGTTATGTGTTTCGTTTTTGAACATGAGAATCCAGTCTTCGTCTTTTCCGTCAACGTCAACTGTTATTTTTACTGAACAAGCGTTGATTTCTTCACTTTCATCAAGGTCATCAAGAAGACCTGCCGCTTTAAGCTGCTTTGCACCGATTGTTGCAAGGTCCATAAGAGTAACAGGCTTATTTTTTCTGCCAAGGTTTTCACGAGCGTCCATATACTCATTGAAAGTTTCCTTGATATATTTTGCATTTGTAGGAATGCTAACTTCCTTTATGTGAGTTGAGAAAGTTGTGTGACGGCAGTGGTCTGACCAATATGTATCAATCATTTTGATTTCTGTTATAGTCGGGTCACGGTGTTCTTCGTCACGGAAATATCTCTGACAGAACATAATGTCGTCAAAGTCCATAGCAAGACCTTTATCCTTTATGAACTGCTGGAGCTGAGTTGGTTTAAAGCCTATGAAACCTTCAACAACAGCAACCTTTTCAGGAACTGTATATTCTGTGTCGAGTGTGCGGAATCTTGTAAGAACGGCTTCACGTCTTTCAACAGGGTTGATAAGGTATGTTTTGAGTTTTTCAAAATCTGCATCTGTGATATTGCCGCTTATGATATAAACATTTGCATTGCGGACTCTGCATCTTTCTTTACCTGTGAGAATCTGAATACACTGTTCGCAGCTGTCGGCTCTCTGGTCGAACTGTCCCGGGAGATATTCAGAAGCAAAAACTCTTTCATTTCCTGAAAGTTCAGGAAGAGAGTCATAAATAATATCAACAGCAGGTTCAGAGAACACAGTTGTCTTAGCTTTTTCAAAATCTTCAGCCGTAATATGATCAGCGTCATAACGGTTAAGGATTCTGACATTTGAAACGTTCATACGAAGTGCAGTCTGCAAGTCGTTGAGAACTGATCTTGCTTCAACAGCAAATTCAGGCTTTTTTTCAGAATAAATACGATAAACAGCCATTTTAATACTCCTTAAAATTATATACTATTATCTGATTTGAAAAAAATTAATTATCTTGAATAATTTCTCCAAAACAGAATTTATCATTACATTCTTTTATTATAACATAAAATATCTGATTACGCAAACCTTTTTCATAATTTTTTGATGAAATTTTTATTACAGCACCATTCGGAGCGTGTCCGTGAAGGTAATCAGGTTCATTTTGACGTTCAAAAAGTACAGGAAAAACCTTGCCAATAAGTGATTCGTTGAATTTTTTCTGTGAATCTTTGCAAATTTCCGAAAGTTTTTCTGCTCTTTTGATTTTAATATTTTCAGGAACTTGGTTCGGCATTCTGTCGGCAACGGTTCCTTCACGTCTTGAATATCTGAAAATATGTACTTTTGAAAACCCTATTGATTTTACAAATTCAGCCGATTTTTCAAATTCCTCATCTGTTTCCCCAGGAAATCCAACCATAACATCTGTTGTGAAAGCTGCATCAGGGAAAAGTTTTTTTATTGTTTCTGCAAGTTTTCTGTAGTCGGAAGAATCATATTTTCTGTTCATACGCTTTAAAGTTTCATCACAGCCGCTTTGAAGTGAAAGATGAAACTGCGGACAGAATTTTTTGCTTTCTGCAAAATATTCAAGGTCGGCTAAAGTAAGTTTTTCGGGTTCAAGACTTCCGAGTCGTATACGTTCTATTCCATCTGTTTCATCGGCAATTTTAACTGCATCTTTAAGAGAAAGCCCAAATTCATCACCCCAGAATGCAATATTTATTCCGCAGAAAACAACTTCTCTGTATCCTGATTTTGCAACAGATTCAAGTTCTTTTCTTAGTGCATCGGGAGTTTTTGAACGGCATCTTCCTCTTGCATATGGAATTGTGCAATAAGAACAAAATTGGTTGCAGCCGTCCTGAATTTTTATAAATGCCCTTGTGTGACCTGTAAATTCTGTAAAGGACATTTCTTCAAATTCGTCACCTTTTTTATAGTCGGAAACGTCTATAATTTTTTCGTGAGTTGAAAGAAAACGCTGAATATAGGCAGGAATTGCTTTTCTGTTTTTAGTACCGGTTATAATATCAGCATCGATTGATTCGATTTTTGCGGCGTGTGTCTGCGGAAAACAACCCGTTAAAACAAGTACCGCATCAGGACATTCTTTTCTGTATTTTTTTAATGCAGACAAAACCCTGCTGTCACCCTGAGATGTAACGGTGCAGGAGTTTATTATAATGATGTCGCAGTTTTTGTAATCGTCAGATGAAACATATGAAATATCCTGAAGATTTCTTGATAAACAGGCTGATTCATATGAATTTACCTTGCATCCGAATGTATGTATGTAAAAATTCATTTAGTTACCTTTCTTTTAATCTGACAAGTATTTAAATAATTTGAATAAGTGTTCAAAAAACTTTATTTTATTTCATAAATAATCATAAAACATCATTTGTGAACATAATCATATGCATTATGCTAAATTTCAACATAAATATTATATGCAATATGAACAACTTGAATTTTGGTTGTTGTATTTTCTAAAAAAAGTATTTTTTCTCACCCCCCTATTATACTATATTCACGAAAATAATTCAAGTCTATTGACAATTAAAAAGAAAAGTGGTAAAATGACATCAGACAGCAAGGAGAGGTATAAAATACAAAATACATAATCTCCGCAAAATAACAATGCTGTTTAAATCTAACATTATTTTTATGAGGAGGTATCTGTTATGTCAGAAACAAAAATTTTTCTTAAGGAAATTGATGACGTAAAAGAATTCGTAAAAATTGTAATGCTTGTAAAGTATGATGTTGATTTGGTTTCAGGCAGATATGCAGTAGATGCCAAGTCTATTATGGGTATTTTCAGCCTTGATCTTTCAAAGCCGATAACACTCCACGCTCATACAGATGATGCAGAAGATCTTTTCGCACAGCTCAAAGCAAAGGGATTCATTGCTGAATAATTTGGTGCGACAGAAAATTTTTACGGTGTCCTGTTGACACGAAACTCCTGTATGCGTGTGCAGGCGGCACAGCAGGGAGTCCAAAAGGGTGTTGAGAAAGCCCTTTTTTAATTAAGAAAACCCGAGAGAAAATAAAATAAAATTGTAAGAGTAAAATTGTAATGAGAATTACCGCATCATTGTAGTTGATGCGGTATTTTTTGTTCTTAAAAGCCTGCTTGGTGAATATATTGAATTAAAAAGCAAAGCAGGTGGAAAATTTGAAAAGACTGGCAGTAATATTTTGTGTTTTTTTGATATTTTCGGGAATGTTTGAAATTGGCAATGTTTCAGCTGAAAATTATTTTGAAAATCCGCCGTTTTCTGATGATTATATAGTTCCTGTAAAGGTGAAAAGCGGAAAAGAAAATTATGTAAATGTGCGTGTTTCAGAAGAACATTTGATAGCTAAAGAAAAAGGGAGCAGAAATATAATATATGTGCTGACGCTTCCTGAATACATAAACGCTCCTGTGAAAAAGGGACAGAATATAGGAATGGTTTCTTTTTATTGCGAAGATGTGCTTTTATATCAGGCGGATATGCTTGCTGAAAAAAGCATAAGTAAGAGAAATTTTAAATATGTATTCAGAAAAACATTCGTCAAAATGCTTAATAAAAATTGTTGAAAATATACAATTTCAACAATTATCATTGACATGCTTGCAAAATTCAAAAAAATATAGTATTATTATAATGAAACTAAAATCATGCGAGATAATCGTAATTTATGCCGGAGGGATAAAAATGTCAGTTAAACTGAATACAAATTACCTTGAAACATTTGTTAACAAGGACGAATTAGCAGGAATCAAGGTTCAGACAGAAGCTTGTGCAAAAATGCTTCATGACAAAACAGGTCTTGGAAATGATTTTCTTGGATGGCTCGACCTTCCAGAAAACTATGATAAAGAAGAATTTGCAAGAATAAAGGCTGCTGCAAAGAAAATACAGAGCGATTCAGATGTTCTTATTGTTATAGGAATCGGCGGTTCATACCTTGGTGCAAGAGCTGCAATTGAATTCTTAAAGTCACCTTTATACAACAATATGAAGAAAGACACACCTGATATATACTATGTCGGCAACAGCATCAACCCTACATATCTTCAGGAAATTATTTCTATCTGCGAAGGAAAAGATATTTCTGTAAATGTTATTTCAAAGTCAGGTACAACAACAGAACCTGCACTTGCTTTCAGAATTTTCAAGAAAATGCTTGAAGATAAATACGGCAGAGAAGAAGCAAGCAAGAGAATATATGCAACAACAGATAAATCAAAGGGAACACTTAAAAACCTTTCAGATGATATGGGTTATGAAACATTCGTTGTTCCTGATGATGTAGGAGGACGTTTCTCAGTTCTTACAGCCGTTGGCCTTCTTCCTATTGCAGTTGCAGGTTGCGACATTGATGCACTTATGGCAGGTGCTGCAAAGGCTATGAACGATTTCAAGGCAGACTTCGACAACAACGATTGTTATAAGTATGCTGCACTCAGAAACATTATGTACAACAAGGGCAAGGCAATTGAACTTCTCGTTTCATATGATCCAAGCTTCTGCATGATGTCTGAATGGTACAAGCAGCTCTTCGGCGAAAGCGAAGGCAAGGACAACAAGGGCCTTTTCCCATCATCAGTTGTTTTCTCAACAGATCTTCACTCAATGGGTCAGTTTATCCAGCAGGGTTCAAGAGTTATGTTTGAAACAGTTGTTGACATAAAGAAGCCAAAGCAGGATTTATTCCTTGAAGAAGATGCAGAAAACCTTGATGGTCTTAACTTCCTTACAAACCAGAATATGTCTGTTGTAAACAGAAAAGCGTTTGAAGGAACAGTTCTTGCACATACAGAAGGCGGCGTACCTAACATAATCCTTGAACTCGAAGACACAACAGAAAAGAGCCTCGGCTATCTTATCTACTTCTTTGAAAAGGCTTGTGCAGTTTCAGGTTACCTTCTTGGCGTAAATCCATTTAATCAGCCTGGTGTTGAAAGCTACAAGTCAAATATGTTTGCACTTCTTGGAAAACCAGGATACGAAGGTGCAAAGGCTGAACTTGAAGCAAAGCTTGGCAGATAAATCAAAAAACAATAAAATTTAGCAGCTGCTGAATTATTTAATTTATTTGACCGTCTGAAAAGACGGCGAAAGGAGAAATTATCATGATAAAACTCATAACAGGTAAAAAAGGTTCAGGCAAAACAAAAATAATCATCGACCGTATAAACAGTGCAGTTAAAGAAACAAACGGATGTCTTGTTTGCATTGAAAAAGGTGAAACACTTCGCCGTGAAATCAGCTACAAGGTAAGATGGTGCGGTGCTGAACAGTTTGCAATCGACAGCTACGATACATTCTATGGTTTCGTTGCAGGTATGCTCGCAGGCAACTACGACATTAAGGAAATCTTTGTTGATGGTATTTTAAGAATTGCCGGTGCTGACTTCGATGAATTCGGTGCAACACTCGACAAACTCAACAAACTCACAGGTGATGACACTGTTGTTACATTCACAGTTTCAGCAGATAACTCAGAATTACCTGAATCTGTTAAGAAATTTTTAGACTAATTGATAAATTTATTGTTTCAACGTGCGATATTCCTTAGTTTTAAAAAAAAACTATTGACAAACCATAGGTTTTTAGTTTATAATATAGTTTGTGATAAATGAAGAAGGTTGAAATGATATGGTTATACAATTAAGAGATATATTTGAAATTCCGGGTGAAACAAGGGATTTTGAATTTGATATTACTCCTGAGGAGACAAGCTATCTGAAACAGCTTACTTTCAGTAAGCCTATTCATATCAAGGGAACTGTACGCAACAAAAGCGGAATAGTTATGCTTAAATATGAGGCGGATTTTGTGCTTGATCACGAATGCGACAGATGTCTTGTGCCATTTGAGAGAGAATATCACTATGAATTTGAGCATAATCTTGTGCATTCTTTAGCAAATGAAGATGATATTGCGTATGATACCTATATCGTTGCCGAAAAAGATCACATTGATTTAAATGACACTGTACTTTCTGATATTTTGCCTGCATTGCCTTCAAAGTTTTTATGCAGGGAAGATTGTAAGGGACTTTGTTTCATATGTGGATGCAATCTTAATGAAGAAGAGTGCGATTGTCAAAAATAATCCGAAGCAAAGGGATAATTTTGCCCCAATGCTTTATTAAATATGAGGAGGTGCCCCAATGGCTGTACCAAAGAGAAAAGTTTCAAAAGCAAGACGTGACAAAAGACGTAACAACGTATGGAAGCTCAACGCTCCTGCAATGAGCAAGTGTCCTGAATGCGGTGCTGTAAAAGCTCCACATAAGGTTTGCAAGGCTTGTGGTTTCTACAAGGGTGTTCAGGTTATCAAAGTTGACGCTGAATAATCTGTAATATCAATAATTTTATTTATTGTACATCAGAGGAGGCGGATCATCCGAAATCGGATTTCCGACTCCTCTTTTTAAGTTAAAATCTTATTTGTGTTTGTAATTTGGAATAAGATTTTAACTTAGAAATATAATATACAAATATGCAGATTTTAAAATATAAGGAGGAACAAAATGAGTTTACCTTTAGTTGCAATAGTAGGAAGACCAAACGTTGGAAAATCAACACTTTTCAATAAATTGATAGGTCAGCGACTTTCAATAGTTGAAGATACTCCTGGCGTTACACGTGACAGAATTTATTCAAAATGTGAATGGCTCAGTACACAGTTTATGCTCGTTGATACAGGCGGTATTGAACCTAAAACAGACGATATTATTTTATCACAGATGCGAGATCAGGCACAAATCGCAATTGACAGGGCAGATGTTATAATATTTGTTACGGACCTTAAAACAGGTGTTACATCTGATGACTATGCGGTTGCTGAAATGCTTCAGAAAAGCGGAAAACCTGTTGTTTTGTGCGTTAATAAGTGCGATTCACTTGGTGAACCGCCTATGGAAATATATGAATTTTATAATCTTGGACTTGGCGACCCTTATGGTGTTTCATCTGTTCACGGACACGGAACAGGTGATATGCTTGATAAAGTTTGCGAATATCTTAAAGATTATGAAAGCGAACAGTATGACGAAGATGCAATAAAGGTTGCTATTATCGGTAAGCCTAATGTTGGTAAATCTTCACTTGTAAACAGAATTTCAGGACAGAACAGAGTTATTGTTTCAAATATTGCAGGAACAACAAGAGATGCAACTGATACTGAAATTGAAAATGAATATGGAAAATATGTATTTATCGATACAGCAGGCATAAGAAAAAAATCCAAAATAACTGAAAGAGTTGAACATTTCAGCGTTTTAAGAGCATATATGGCAGTTGACAGGGCAGATGTTTGCGTTATAGTCATAGATGCAACAGAAGGATTTACAGAACAGGATTCAAAGGTTGCAGGTTATGCACACGAACAGGGCAAGGCTTCAATTGTAGTTGTGAATAAATGGGACCTTATTGAAAAGGAAACAAACACAATGAAAAATTATGAAGCGGAACTTCGTGAAAATTTTTCATTTATGTCTTATGTTCCGTTCCTTTTTACGTCCGCACTTACAGGACAGCGAGTTGACAAACTTTATGAAAAGATAAATTATGTTGCAAAACAGAATTCAATAAGAATTTCAACAGGTACATTGAATGATGCACTTATAACAGCAACACAGAAAGTTCAGCCACCGTCAGATAAGGGAAGAAGACTTAAAATTTATTATATTACACAGTCGTCAACAAACCCGCCGACGTTTATAGTTTTTGTAAACAGAAAAGAGCTTTTCCATTTTTCATATCAGAGGTATATTGAAAATCAGATAAGACAAACATTCGGCATAGACGGAACACCTGTTAAATTTGTTGTTCGTGAACGTGACAGAAATGATACAAAGTGAGGCTTTTTTATGATATTTGCAGGAATAATAATAACAGCCATAATTGCGTATCTTTTAGGAAGTATAAATTCTTCGATAATAGTAGTCAGAATTTTTGAAAAAAAAGACATCAGAGATTATGGAAGCGGAAATGCAGGACTTACAAACACACTCAGAGTATGCGGTAAAAAATGTGCGGCATTTACACTTATAGGCGATCTTGCCAAAGGAATAATTGCGGTTTTGCTTTCAAAATGGGTTTGCTGTCTTTTGGGAATAGCAGAAAATATAAACTCTGATAATATTTATTTTATAGGCTATATAGCAGGCATATTCGCCATAATCGGGCACGTTTTTCCTCTTTACTATAAATTCAAAGGAGGAAAAGGAGTACTTGTGGGAGTATCAGTCTTTGTTGTTATAGACTGGAGATTATTTTTAATACTCATAGGAATTTTTGCAATTGTTCTGGCAATTTCAAAATATGTTTCACTCGGTTCTATAATTGCATCAGCCTGCTGCCCGATATTGACGTTTTTGCTTCAGTATTTCACATCAGATTTATCACTCAACTATATAATTTTAAGCACTGTTTTATCGGCTGTAATGGGCGGAATGGTAATATTCATGCACAGAAGCAACATTCAAAGACTTAAAAACGGAACAGAAAATAAATTTTCATTTTCATCAAAAAAGTAATTGACAGGAGGTTTTGAAATGCTTAATATCACAGTTCTTGGTGCAGGCGGATTCGGTCTTGCACTTGCAATAATTATGAATAAACAAGGACATAATGTAACAGTATGGTCTAAACTTGAAAACGAAATTATTCAGCTTGAAAAAGACAGGGAACACAAACAAAAACTCCCTGGAGTTAAAATTCCTGAATCAATAAAACTTACAACAGAATA
>JALEJO010000032.1 GCA_022769365.1 Oscillospiraceae bacterium
GTTGCAGAAAAGATTGGCGTATACCGATATTCAGCGAAAAATACCGAACTGCCGGAACGGGAGTTTTTGAGCCGATGCAAGGTTCTGGATATTATCGCAAACCCGAAAGGGATGTATGTGTACAATAATTATGATGATTACGACAATGAAATTATGGAGGCGTTTGACACAGTATACACGAATGTCCAAGCGTCTGTGAAAAATGCAGATGAAATTGAGTGGACGGTAGATGACTTATACAATAACTGGACTCTTATGAATGCAATCTCTTATCTTGGTGTTGGTTTAAGCAGTGCTTATCAGGACAAACTTTCGGAGATCAAAAAGCAAAGAGATGCTGTTGAAAGAATTGCTTTTGACCCAAATCATTTTATTTCGGAACAGAAGAATACAGAAAAATCACAGCTGCAAACGTATACCAATGTGAAGGAACGATTTTTTCTTATGATGGTTACTGCAAGAAAAAGGGCAGAAATCAATGATAGGCTTTTTATCAATTTTGACTATACAAAAGAAATCGATTCATCTTATAGTGGAATGGATACAAGGGTAGTGGAAGAACTTCTGGAAAATGAGTTCTATAAGAAAGAGGTTTCATTTGAAGCATTTTTGGATCTATTGCGTTCAGGCAGTGATGAAGAAAAATTGTACTTATGGAGAGTGATCACATCGAAATATGATCCTGTGATTTCTGGAAAAGAATTTTTTCAAAGCCGAGGCGAGCTTTCAAAGATTATAAAATATATGGAAAATTTGATAGAGCCTAACTTTTCTTTCTCTAAAGCGCAAAATTCGATCTGCCAATGGTGTAAGTTGTTCAAATCAGTTTGTGAAGGAATGCAATACGAGGGAAAACTGGAAACGTATAATTGGAAAGGCACAAGGGTAGAAAAAACATTTCCTGCAATTTTTAAAAGTTACAATACGGACAGGAATGTAAAATCACTGACTGATAGTTCTGAAGGCAAGCATACAAAGCGAACAGAAAGAGCAGACAGAAGATAATGGCATTCTAAAATAATTTTAGAAGATTTTATTTCTGATTGTGAATTAAAAATGTATAGTTCGCCTGAAATTGTAGAATGCAGAAATGCTATCAAAAAACATATGTTGTTGGTGATGCAAAAATCATTTTCTTGTTTGTTTCAGACGTTAAATGATATTAGAAAAGCAAATAGCATTATACAGTTTGTTTTTATGATGAGCACATACAGTGATGAAGTCATGACGATATGTGATTGGATCTTCAAAAGAGGATTCTGGGATAACTTTACATTTGTTGTAAATGAAATACTTCATAGAAAATACCGTGTTCTAAATCCATATTATATCCCACCAATTGCGCAGCAGCAATACAATATTTTATATTGCAATGAATCGGTGAAAAGAAGATTATTAAGCATTTTAGCTTCACAAAGCACGAATCCTAATATCAGCCATAATTTTGATGCACTTCAGTTGATTATTGTAAGGCTTTGTCAATGTGTTGCAGAGATACAAGATTCTGAAATAGTGAATCTCAAATTGCGAACATCTCGTCTGTGTCCCTTTTGTTATATGTGTATTCATATGGAAATTTACATCACCATAGACCACTTCAACAAAACCATCACCATTGACGACTGCATCTTTAAAGAACCATACGAGCAGGAACTGCGGCAGTATCTGTGAGTTTTTGTCGGGGAGAAAATTTGAATCAATTGGTATTGACAGCTGCAGTGTAATAGATTATAATAAAATTATACATTGGACTGCGGCTATATTCCAACAATTTATCTGTAAATATCCGCAATTTAGTCATTGATACGGATTTCTCATACAAGGAGGCGATGCAAATGCAGAAAAAAACCAGGCGATTTGAGAAAACGGCGGCATCGGTGTGCAAGGAATATGCCATTCTGACGCTGGCAACACTGGTGATGTCCGCAGGAACCTATCTTTTCAAATTCCCAAACAACTTTTCCTTTGGCGGTGTTACTGGTCTGGCAGTGGTGCTGAGTGCTGTTTCACCGCTGTCTGCGGGAACGTACAATTTTATCATCAACATGGCACTGCTGGTGCTGGGATTTCTGTTTCTGGGGAAAGGCTTTGGCGTAAAGACGGTGTATATCAGCGTTCTGATGTCTGTGGCACTGTCTGCGGCAGAAAAGCTGTTTCCCATGTCCGGACCGCTGACTGACCAGCCG
>JALEJO010000038.1 GCA_022769365.1 Oscillospiraceae bacterium
AGTTGTCACAGTTGTTGTTTTGCCTGCAAAATGAATAACTGAGCAATTGAAAATACACTCATTTCCATTACCAAATTCAATTTTATCCCAGTCAGATTCTTTGCCGGCATAATAAATATCTGTATCCGGCTGAGATGGATGACTGTAATGTTTTGCAAATGCATTGTTTCCAACCTTTTTTAAAGATAAAGGTAAATTTATAGTGTCAAGATTTGAACACTTTTCAAATGCTTCATCACTTATTTCTACAACAGATTCAGGAATTGATATGCTTTGAAGTGCTGTACATAAACCAAAAGCTTTTTTGCCTATAGATATTACACTATTAGGTATTTCAATATTTTTTATATGACTGCTTTGATAGAAAATTCCTTCTTCAATTTCTTTTAATCCATTTGGAAGAACTACTTTTTCAAGTTTATCGCATGCAGGAAAAGCTTCTCTTCTTATTGTTTTTACGGAGTCAGGAATAGTGATGCTTGTTATATTGTTACCAAGACTAAAAGCCAATGCACCAATAGTTTTAACACTATCAGGAATTACAACATCTCCGCTGCAATTCTTACCATTAAGAAGTATGCCATCTTCAATTACCATAGAATTTTCTTTCTGTTTTGCAGTCATCCAAGGAGTTTTATCAAATGCCAAAGCCTCAACATATACATCATCATTTGAATTTATTTCAACATTTTCAAGTTTTGAGCAATCATAAAAAGCCCATTTTCCAATGTATTCAACTGATGATGGGATTTTTACTCCTGTTAACTGAAAAGCACCTCGGAAAGCTTCATCTGATATTCTTACAACACCTTCAGGAATAGTTATATCGCCTTTTGCTCCTTTTCCATAAAAGAGAATTCCGTTTACGATGACAATTGGATTTTCAGCTGTTTTAGCATTAAACCATTTTGTGTTTATAAAAGAATTCATTTCTATTGATTTAACAGATGATGGAATTTCAATATTTTCAAGATTAGTACAACCATAAAAAGCTGATGTTCCGATTTTTCTTACAGAATCAGGGATAGATATGCTTTCAAGAGTTGAACATCCGTTAAAAGCAGCTTCGTCTATGGCAGTTGCTTCTTTAGAAATAGTAACATTTTCAAGTGATGTGCAGCCTGAAAATGCATTCTGTGGAATAGTTTTTACTGTATCAGGAATAACAATATTTTTCAAAGATTTGCACCCTGAAAATACGCCTGCATCAAGTTCTGTTACTGAACTTGGTATATTAGCTGATTCAAGTAAAGAACATCCTGCAAATGCACCCATTTCTGTTACCGAGTCAGGAATTGCGACAGATGTTATTTTACTACAATTATAGAACGCATAATGGCAAATTTTTAAAACGCCATCAGGAATAACTACATCACCGCTGCACGTAGTACCATCAACAAGTATATTATTAACAATAACCAAAGGATTTTCAGCCTGTTTTGCAGCGAGCCATGCTGTGTTATCAAAAGCTTTATTTCCTATTTCGGTGATTGTTTCAGGAATTATAATCGTTTCAAGATTAGTACAATCCTCAAATGCTCTGTTACTGATTTTTGTTAGTGTTGAAGGTAGCTGTACACTTGTAATGTTTGTTAAACTGTCAAGGAACATTTCAGGTATTGAAGTAATACCTTCTTCTATAATAACTCTTTCAAAGCTTGATGTTTTGCCAATAAATTCGGCATAATCTTTTGTAATAGCTCCTTTACCGCTAATAGTGAGAGTGTTATTTTCAATAACATAATTTACATTTTCACCCATACTTCCGGTAATTGCAGCTGCTTTTACTGAAATATTTTCTTGAAAAATATCCGAGTATGTGATTGCCTGACTTGCAGAAACAATTGATACAACTGTAAGTATGCTGAGAATTCCTGCAATAATTTTCTTTGCTTTCATCTTTTATTCTCCTGTTTTAAATTTTATAGTATAATTATATCATATTATATCAAAATTGTAAATATCAAAATAAAACAAAAAAGCTTTACTTTTAAACGAAGATTTTATATCTTCTTTTAAAGTAAATAGAATAATATTTTTGTTAAAATACACAAAATTAATATTTTCTAATAAAAAAGCAAAAAATGCTATTGACAAGAATAGTTGTCAGTGATATAATATATGTAAAGTTTAGTTGTCAAAAATATAAGTTATCTTGTCATTTAACTTATGAAATATACTGATTAGGAGAAAAATATGAACGGATATGATATAGTAAACATTTCAAAAAGAAAAATTGATAAACTTAAAATTTCCGAAGAACTGGAAAAAAATTTAGATGTTGAAAAAATAAAAATGCAAATGTTTGAAGCTTTAAAAAGCGGTGGAAAAGTTTATGCGATTAAAAAGAATAAAAAAATATATGGATATTATATTTTTAAAAAAGAAAGAAAAGAAGCCGAAGAGTTTATGAAAAGCAATATGATTGAGAAATATAAAAATAAAAAACTTTATGTATACGAACTTTCTGCTGAATACTTTGTTTATGAAATTGATTGCTTTTCAGAAAAAATAAAAAAGAAAGTTTTGTCTCAAATGAAAGAAAACGCTTTTTTAAACGAATGCAAGGCTATAATATGGAATGAAGATTGTTATATTGCTGAAATCAGTAAAGGTGAAAAAAATTATTCAGGTTTTGCTATGGGTTTATCACTTGGAATAGTTTATGGGTTGCTGTTTAAAAACATTATTTTAGGAATATGTTTTGGAATTGCGTTTTCAAATTTGTTAGGCTGGACTTTATATAAAACGTCAAATGATGATTCTTCTGCAAAAAAAAGGAGTTGATTAAATGCCATTAAAAAATCATTTAAAAGAAATGCGTGCAAGACTTGGAGTTAATCAACAAGAAATGGGTAAAATGGTTGGAACATCACGACAGACAATAAGTCAGATAGAAAGAGGAGATTACTCGCCATCAGTAACTCTTGCATTAAAAATTGCCAAAGTTTGCAATGTGAAAGTAGAAGATGTTTTTGAATATGAGGAGGATAAATAAAATGAAAATTTTTAAAGATAGAAATGTTTTTGTGAAAGTGTTATATTTACTTGCAATAGGCATAGTTTGTGGAGTAGCAGGATTTTTTGTGGGAAGATTTATAAGATACTTTAAAAATTCAAGTTTATCAGGGAACTTTAAGAATGACTTTGGTTTATTTTCAGCATATGCAATTCCTGCAACTGCATTGATAATAATGTTTATATTTTTTGGAATATCCATATTCAGGTATATAAAAGCATCAAAAACATTTAAAGTATTGAATTCAGATGATGAGGAAAGTATTATAAAGTTAGACCAAAGTCTTAATCTTCCAGTTACTTTAATGAATATCTGGACGATACTGAATCTTTTGTTTTTTTCACTTTTTGTTGAGATATTGGAATTTTGCAAAATATCAGATGTTTATTATAAGATTTTATCTGTTGGAACAGTTGTTTTTCCAATAGTTACATATATTGCAACAATTATAGTTACAAGAAAATGTGTTGAACTTATAAAAAAGATAAATCCTGAAAAACAAGGGGATATTCTTGATGTTAATTTTAAAAAGAAATGGGAAGAAAGTTGTGACGAAGCACAGAAACTTATAGTTTACAAATCATCATATAAAGCTTTTAAGAAAACTAATTTAATTTGTTGTTTATTGTGGGTGATTTGTCTTATTGCACAGATTTCTTTTAATGTAGGTGTGATGCCTGTTCTATGTGTATCTGTAATATGGCTGGTGTTGGTCATCACATATTGTGTTGAAAGTGCAAAGCTTGAAAAATAGCAATTAAAAAAGGTATTGTCCATACAGACAATACCTTAAATTTATATTATTTAAAAATTCGATCCATTCCAGCCCCAATTTTCCGTGCAGGAATATTTTATATATATTCTGTCGGAAGATATTCCGAGTTTATCGGTCAGAATGCCTGTTATGTTGCTTGTCAGAGTTGATAAAGCGTTATGTGAAGCGTTTCCGAAAATACTGCATTCAACCATTGCACAAGGCAGGGATTCGCCTTTGAAATAAAGTTTATATTCATCTTCAAATCCGACCATAAGCCACGATTCAGTTTTTCCGGGAATTGCTGTAATTGCAAGACCGAGTTCAGATTTAATAATATCGCGGAGATCAGGCGAAATTTTAACATTTGTTTTAACATTAATAAATGGCATAATTTTTCTCCTTTTTGATTTACATAAAGAATCCTGAAATAAAAGCTGCAAGTGCAGCAGCAACCGCAACAACGATAAGCGGAAAATTGAAAAATGCAAGAATTACAGCGGTTAAAGTACCTATAACGGCGGTGGCAATATTTCCTGTACTGTAAAAAATTGCAGGAATAGTCATTGCACTAAGAACGGCATAAGGTATGTAATAAAGAAAACTTCTTATAAATTTTGATTTGATTTTCTTATTAAAAAAAGTAAATGGAATCATTCTTATAAGATATGTAACAGCCGCCATAACAAAAATATAAACAGCTGTCTTCATTCGTTTACTTCCTCCGTATCATCTTTTACAGGGAACAGCAATGCACCAACAGCCGAAGCCGCAATTGCACATATAATAACAGCAAATCCCGTTGAAACAGCAGTTAAAACATATTTAAATAAAATACTTGCAAGTGCTGCAATGATAACAACACAAAGAACACTTTTATGTTTCCTTGAAGGCGGTATAATTATAGCTAAAAACATACCATATAAAACTATACCCAATGCAGACGAAATTGCCGCAGGGAGCAGCTGACCAGCTGACGCACCAAGGAAAGTTCCAAGAATCCAGCCTAAAATTGCAATAAGAATCATTCCATACATATAAAAAGGTGTCAGGGGTTTTGGCTGTGCTGAACAGACTGCAAATATTTCATCTGTTATTCCGAAAGATGCAATTAATCTATGCGGCAAAGTAAAACTTTTGTCGAGCTTTTGTGACAGAGAAATTCCCATAAGAGAATAGCGTATATTTATTGTAAGCTGAACAAGAATCATTTCAATAATTGTTCCGCCTGCTGCTATTATATCAACACCGGCAGCTTGCCCGGCAGATGTAACATTTGATGCGGATATTGCAGAAGCTTCACCAACAGAAAGTCCCGAAGCAACGGCAGTTATTCCAAATCCAAACGAAACAGAAAGATAACCGAGTGCAATAGGAATTCCGTGCAAAATACCACGAATAAAATCCGACTTTAAACTTGATTTCAATAAAATCTACCTTTCATTTTTTAAGTATAACATTAAATATTATAACATAAATTAAGTAAAATTGCAATAGATTTTGTATGCCGTTTCTGAATTTTAGATTTACTTTTTATATTTGCTTTGTTTAACAAGTTTTTTTGCATATTTAAAAGTTTCTTTTTCACCTTTTTCATAAAGCATAAGAAGAAGTTCGTGAAGAAGTTTGTCTGTTTCAGGATGCATAAGATTGTGACGCTTTGCTGTTGAATTCATATAATAATCAAGAGAACTTTTCTGAGTATAATCTTTTTTCAGATAAGTTTTACTTGCAGCCATTCTGTCACAAAGCATTTCAACAACATATTTTACAGGCATTTCAACGGGCATAACATTTCTTGCCTTTATATTATAGTCGGTCCAGTATTCAAAATGATGTTTATTTCTTCCTTTATGGTGCATCCAGGCTTTTGAATAGCCAAAAAGTTCACGTTCTTTCGCATTTGGACTTCTGTTGCCCTGAAAGTATTTAACACCCTGAAAAAATTCAGTTGGTGAAAATTTTGACATATCGTGAACTAATCCCTGCCAGACAATTCCGCATTTACAGCAGTGAATAAAAACAAGTTTTTTATGGTGGAGAATAGTTCTCAAATGACCCATAAAATTTGAAAGCATTTAAATCATCATCCTTATTTTGTTATTTTCTCAATGCAATAGAAGTTGCTACTTTTTTCTTTAATTTGTGTTTGAAATACGATTTTAAAACGACATATTATCATTCCAAACACTGAAATTATACCACATATAAAATAAAAAATCAATAATATTTTATTTAAAACCATTACGGTTTCCGTTATGTGCCTGCAACTTTAATTTTAAATACTTGCTATGGCTAAAATAATGTCATTTGTTCAGAAACACTATAAAAACCATGATTCATAGTTTCTATTTTGTCGCTTGATTCGTGTTTAAGCAATTCTTTTGAAGACATCGCCATTTTTTTGACAAATGCTTTTATTACATAATCAAAACGCTTTACAACATCACTTTGAGTAATATGCGTTAAACATATCAGCTGCACTTTAAAATGTTTCGCTAATTCAAACATAGGAGATAAAATATGTGAAGAAGTTGTAGAACCAAATGGATTATCAAGTATCAAAAGACTATATGCAGAATTATTTCGTATTCCTGTTGACATAGACTTACTATAATTCATAATTGACAAAATAATTGAAAGATACACGATAAATTTTTCAGCACCTGAATTATTTTTAAGACTTTCCTCCCATGTTCTATACTTTGCATTATCTGGATTCTTATCAATTTTATAAGTTTTTATTGTTAAATTATTTTTTTGTATTGCTATTCTCAGCAGTTGCCCGCTGTTTACAAATTTTGAAGCCTCTTTTCTTAACTGTTCATCATTTGGAAATTCTCGACTTGCGATCTCTTCTACATTGTTTTCCAATTCAGATTCAATTATTCTTTGTGCAGAATCGCGGTCAAAATTATCAGGAATATCTATTTTCAGCATATTTTTAGGCTGTTTATTTTCATAAACCTTTGTTTTGGCATTTTTTATTTGTTCTAAGCCATCATAAATTTGTTTTGCACGTATTGTACATTGGTATGCTAAGTGGTGCTTGCGGCTGTCTAAATCTTTAAGATCTGACTCTATTTTATGTATCATTTTGCTTGCATTGTCTATATATTTTTTAACCATATCATTTAAGGAATAAATATATTCATTCTCCGTCATATTAAGCATATCTTTTAATTTTTGCAGTGTATTTTTAAGACTGAAATTGTCTTTTTCAAAGTTATTAATAACAGAGTCTAAATTGATTTTTTCTTGATTCAAAGCTTTAAAAAATGATTTTTTGTTACTATTCCAATCTTGCTGAAGCTTTTCAAACTGTTCTTTTATATTTTCCTGCAACTGTACATCAATAGCATTTTCACTTCTGTTTGAGTCACCTAATACATATTCCAAACGATCCAGAATATTAATCATTTCATTTATCTTTTTTTGAATATTAGATAATTTGCTATTTAGTTGTTCAATAATCTGTTTTGCTTCCTGAATTCGCCTATCGAAATCCATATGAATTTGATTTTCTGGAAGAGGTTCTCCATATTTTTTTAAAGCTTCATTGCAATCTTTTAAATTATTCTCTGCGACGCAAAGAATTTTATCTTTTTCATGATGAATATTACTTGTCTTTTCTAAAGCAGTTTCAGCATTAGACAAATCTTTTTTTAAATTTTCATATTTTTGTTCATTGTATCTTACATTTTCATATAGCGACTTATCTATTTTTCTATTTGTAATTTCAAAAGAGAGATTCCCAATCGATTCATTTTTATCATTTAATTTTTCTTTTAAATCTTCTATTTTTGTAGACTGCTTTTTAGAAATTTCCTGATATTGATTATATAAATCCTCAAATGTTCCATCTACGATATTTGCTTCTTTACAGCAATCAGTTTTACTATAGGCTTCTTTTGCAAATTCATACTGTTCACGATTTTGCACTAAACTGAAATTTGTTTCTTCTATTATTCTATTAACTATATCAAGTTCCTGCTCAACTTTTTGCTTATTTTGATTTATTGACTTTAATTGATCTTTTAAATGAGTTATTTCTTCCGACAAATTCTGTTCTTTTTGCACATTATCTGCCATATTTTCTAAATTTATTTTTTTAGATTTTAAATTACTAATCTCTTGTATAATATTTTCTTTTTTATATTCCTGTTCGATAATTTTTGAATTGATTTGTTTTTCATGCTCTTCATATTCATTTATTTTTTTATTGCAAGATATGATATTCTTTTCGAGTTCCAGCATTTCATATTTTTGTGTAGAAAGCCAATCAGAAGTATATTCAAAATCTTCAACAACATTTTGCTTTTGCGAAATTTCATCTTTTTCAGTTTCTATAGTTTCCAGTTCTGTTTTTAATGCTGATATTTCTGTTTGAAGTTTTTTTATAAATTTATCTTGATTCGTAAAAAGCTGATAAGAATAACTGCTTATAAATTTTTGCGGTAATACGGACTGCTGTAAATATCTATCAATTTCTTGATTATTAAATACAGGTACAGTTGTTGAAAGCCATTTAGTTTCATCGCAGGAACAAATTTTTTCATATTCATCATTTTCTATAATAACAGAATACGCTAAAAATGGATACTTATCCAGTAATTCAAGCACTTTTTCACTGTTCATAGTGTTTTTTTTAATTTGTTCCAACAAATAATTTTCACAGGTATTATAAGAAATATTTTCTTCTGTTAAAAAGTCTATGACTTCTTTTTGTATATGCACATTTCCATTTTCTGCCGCAAATAACAATTTTTCTTTGTTATTAATTTTGCTTTTTAATTTGATAGAATTTTCTTCTTTTTCAAAAAATAATTTTTTTAGTCGTTCTGCCAACTGTCCTCTAAAAATCATTGATGTATCTAATTGGTATTCTTCGCAAATTTTGCACACTGCATCATAATCCGATTCATATTTATTTATATCACTTTGTATTTTATTTTTGTTTTGATTCAAAACTGATAATTTTTGATTTAACTCAGCAATTTTTTGAGGAATTTTATCCTTTTGATTTTTTAATTCTTCAATATTTTTTGTTATTTCTTGTTTTATATTATTTTGTATCTCAATGCTGCTATTTATTTTATTTTCCAAAATCTGAATATCTGCTGATTCATAAACTCCAAGAATATTTCTTCTAATCTCAAAATTATTCTTTTCTGAAATATCATCTGTATATTCCTTGATTTGCTCCAGTTTTCCGCATTTTTCTGATTTTTCATTCTGTATTTTTTGCTGTTTTTTATCAAGTTCCTGTTTTTTTCTGATAGTTTATTTTGTTCTAATTCCTTTAATAATAATGTGTTTTCATCATTTCCTATAATATCCAAAAGTGTTGAGATTTTTTCTTTTGCCAGCATATGCACACTATATTTTAAATTACATATTTCATTTGATAAATCAGAATGATTTTCCAGACATTCAATCTGTTTTTTAATCGCTGTTGCTTCACTTTTTAATGAGCTGATTTTTTCAAAATATCTTGCACATTCCTGAATTTTAATATCTTGTGTAAGCTGTTCTTTCTCTTGTTTCAAATAACTTAAAGAATTTTCAGCAATTTCTTTTTCATGTCTGGCAACTTCATATTTTCTCTTTACAAAATAATATTTTTCAGATACCTTTTCATACTCAATTTTATATATTTCATCTTCATTTTTACGAATTTCTTGTTGAATTTCTTCATTATTAATTTCAAATTGAGATTTTTTTGCGGCTAAAGCATCTGCAAAACCATATAATTTTCGTTCTGAAGTTCTCTTTTTATCTTCCAGATTAAATAAATTTTCAAAACTTGAAACAAAAGGTGTAAGTGCTGATTTATACTTTTTATAAAGTTCCTGTTTTTTTAAATTGTCAGCACTCTTTCGATATGAGTCAGCATATCCCAGAAACATTGTTGTAAGAGAAGTATCTTCTGTATTTACCTCTGATTTTTCGCTATGAATCTGATTTTCTATGACAGGAATAATCAACTTATTAATTAAACTGTCTGAACTTCTGTACTCTTCAAAAAATTTATCCAGTCCACCTTCAACAGCGTTGATTTTTTCTATCATTTCCCATTCATTAGTGTAAATATAAAATTCCTGTAATTTTTCTTTCCATTCTCTGCTTTTATCCTGACTATAACATTTAATACGATTTTTATTTTTAGATAATTTTTTTATATAATCATATTCAGCAGCAATAAAATTCCCATTTTCTTTTGTTGAAAGTTTTAAAGTACTCAAAGATTCATCATCAAAATCATACATATATTCGGAATAAAAAGTATAATATTGTACTTTTCTACCCATTGTACTTTCATCTTTATCAGAACTTGAAGCAGTACGCATAGAAATTCCCGTTAGTAATTTTTCAGGACTATTATCTTTTTGCCACTCTAAAAGAACGTAGGAATGATATTCAGGTTTTGTAAAGAAACTTTCTATTTTTCTGCCGGAAGCTTTGGCCTTAGGTAAAATTGGCTGCATAATCAGTTGTACCAACACAGACTTTCCTCCACCATTAGCAAGATTAATCAACACATTTGGTGCTTTGGCATCGGTGTTTTTAAAGTCATATAATTCATCTGCAATTAATCGGTTCCCATCATTGTAAAAGAAATTAACGATTCTTATTTTGTTCAGCTGTGGCATATTCTCCCTCCTTTTGCAATTTTTTATTAATATCTGATATTCTGTCTTTCCTAAGAAAATAAGGCATTAAGTCTTTACACTTTTGTGTAGGCTTAATAATATGATTTTCGTCTTTAACAAAAATATCATCAGCTTTCAGTTTAACAAGTAATTTATTAACTGTACCATATTTGGTGTTGATTTTATAGGTTGAAAAATCACCTTCAGTTTTGGAAAGCCAGTCATTACAAAGCACACTGAAATTTTCATTGTAATCATAAAAATCTTCTTTGTGTGATTCTGATTTTTCATACGACTCAAAATAATGATTAAGTTCAGCAATAAAATCTTCTTCAGAAATCATATTGCGGCATAAACCGTCTAGAGTTTCAGCATTAAAAAAGAGATATAAAAGATAAATTGCGATAAAATTCATCAAATAAATATCTCTGTTTTTAACCTCATTTCCGCTTATATCTTTTTTGAAATCATCATTATTTTTTAAAAACAAATCATTATCCTGTGTAGGTGTCAAATATAATCTGTCACGAACACGATAATTTTCAAATCCAAATTCGGATTGAAAAAGTTCCAGTTCGTCTATAACATCCGGTTCCATAGAATATTCCCACAAAATATGGTCACTTTGTCGATCAATCCAGCCTTTTTTCAACAGTGCATGAAAGACAGCAAGTACTTTTGTATCCATTATTCTACCTCAATTCTGTAATTGTTCATAATAACATTTGATGTATATCTGTTATTAGAAAAAGAAAATGTAAATTCTCCGTCTTCAAATAGGAATTTTATTCTATTCATCTGAACTATATTTTCATCCATTTCATTCAGATACCAGGATAACTCAAATTCTCCATTTGGTATAATTGCAGTGTGTTCTGTTTCACGCCACGATGCTATGTCTAGTTTCTGCATAGCATAAAGTGATGCCAACACATCAGGAAGAGTGTTTTCTTCACATAATTTATTGATTTCATCTTGTGAAAGCGATTCAACAAATTCCTTTGCTGTAAATATAGAATGTTCTTTGGCATATTCAAAAAACAATGTAACAATTCTCAAATTTCGTTGGTTTCGGATTTCTGTAACATCAGGAATTTCTTCTGTATCTTCTGTAATGTCAATTCCTGCTTCTGATTCATTTTCTACAAATCGACTTTGTGGCATATAAAAATTTTCTATGCTGAAATATTTCTTCAGTTTAGGAACTGTAAATATATTCATAAGCATATTACTGTATTTTGCTATATCATATTTTCCCTGTCGAATTGGTTTTAAAATATCCTTTTCAAAATCCACCTTTTCAAAATTCTCAATTATAAAACTATCTTCTATAATACTTTCATATGTACTTGAAACAGATTGTTTTTTATTTATAAGTCCACGCTGTTCTTCTATAGTAATCTGAATATTTTCAATGATCTCACAGAGTGCTTTATATTGCGGCTCTAATTGTTCTGTTCCTAAACCGCTTTCCACAGCAGTCTGCATATTATTTTTTCGTGATTCTGCCGAATCCTGAATATCAATTAACTGACGGTATTCTTCGTCCAGTAAATCAGATGTTCGTTTTAAAATTTCTTCATATCGATCTTCCGATATTCGGGAAATATTTTCACGACACATACGAATAAAACTGTCCATATCATTTGACATATTTCTGATTCTTCTTATTAATTCTCGACTTTCTCCCATTGCTTGAGTATAATTATCACGTTTCATATACTCATTCATACGAAATCTTGTTACAGAATAATCAAGTTCTGATTCAATTTCTTTTGTACGGAACATAAAGTCAAAAGCATCATTAGTTAAAAAATATTTTCCTTTATCTTCGTCCAGTAAACGAATATTCATTGAAGAAAAAGAATTTTTTTCAGAATTATACGTTTCATAATTTATAGGTCTGCCGCCATTTTGCAAAACTTCAATGACGATATATCTTGCCATAAGTTCAGGTTCTATATGATATTCCTGTGGAAAAAGCTCGGAAAGTTCACCTATGAATTCGCTAATATCAGACATAGAACAGCTTTGATGTACGCCAAGAGTTTTTTCTTCAATGAAAACCATTACCGCTATAATAATATTTGCAAGAATCTGACTGTTTCCATTTATCATTTTTCTGATATGTTCCGGAAAAGTATTACGCACGAAGCATTGCATAATATTAATGAACTTCATACGTTTTTCAAACCCGTTTAACAGCATTAAAACTTCTTTTTTGTCCATAAATCACTCCATATTTTCTTTCAACCATTTATAATTTATAATTTCCTGCGGAATTCGTTTGTTTTCTGCTAAAGATTTTTCTAAAATTATACGATATTCAGGTGAAAACAAAGAAAAAATATCGCTGTAATCTGACATAATATTTCGTTTATCTTTGCTATATGGAATCTGTTGCTGTGTTGATAGTTCAAGCATTTTTTCATAAGCCGGAACAAAAAGAGAAATATTACAGGCACTACTATTTTTCAAAAGTGAACAATAAATATTTAACCCCTCTCTGTCAATATCACCCCAATAGAGATATTCTATATCATTACAATTTAAAAATGTACTGTATTGATTTAATGCATCTACACCTGCAATTTTCTTCCCTTCTCCATATAAAACACCATCTATTTTTGTTTTAAAAAGTACAGAAGATTTATTTTCAAACATCATTCTTCGAAGATTGAACCAAATATCCTTATTTTCCAAAATTAAAATATTCATTGCATCTTTTTTAAAAGGAATGTAGTCATGAAAACAATATTCAGGAGTTTCATAAAATGCAAGACTTTTGTAATTCAGATTAATTTTAGAGAGTATATTTAAAAATTCAGAATCTTCCAACATCTTTTCTTCATGAAAAATCTCAAAAGAACGCTCTTTTTTGGAAATAGGAACAGATAAATCATTGTTTTGAAAAAGGTACAGATTTAGCAACTGAAAAGCTTCCCGATATTTTATATACTTATCAGGATGACTTTTAAGATACCCTTTTTCTTGAAGTTTTGGATTAAGAATACTTATTTCCTGTATTACTGCTTTGTAATTATCAATAATTCTATACTTTATATACAAAGGATAATTTCTATTTCCATTCATTCCTGAATTTTTAACAGGATTTAAGTTTTCACTTTCAACCAAAGCCTGTACAATTGTGTATAAATCTGAAGCCTCATTGACTTTATATAGCGTTTTTAATTCATCTAATGTAATTGTTTTCTTTTTGTATCTTTTTAATTTTTCTTGTATATTCATTTTAGTTTTTCCTGTAAATCAAAAAACTCATAAATAAAGTTTTTTGAAAATGGCAAGGCTTTGGTTACTTCATTTGTTATAAAATAATTCTATTATATATTATTATAACATACATTATGTTTAATTACAAGTCTAAATCGGAAACTTGCAATTATAGCAGTTTCATAAGATTCTGTAAATTTGTATTATTTTAATATTTACAAATCAATCATAATATGGTATAATTAGAGTATTAAACATAAAGGAGGAATTCTTATGAGATTAAAAAAACTTATCTCAGGCGTACTTGCAGGCTTAACAGCCATTTCAAGTATTCCATTCTCATCAGCAGGAATTATTGCTTCGGCAGCTGATGCAGAAAAAGACGTATGGGACGGAACTACTGATACTTCTTGGTATGATTCCGAAGAAACAGAGTTTCATATTTCAACCCCTGAAGAACTTGCAGGTCTTGCAGAACTTGTAAATGACGGAAAAAGTATGTCAGGACAGACTTTTGTTCTTGATAATGATATTTATATGAATGATGTTTCAAAGTACGAAAAATGGGAATCGGTTGCACCGACAAACAGTTGGACACCTATCGGAACAAGTGATACTTATTGTTTTTCAGGAATTTTTGACGGTTCTGGCTTTTCGATTGAAGGTTTATATATTTCAGGAAGCGATTATCAATATAGTGGACTTTTGGGATATACTACTGATTTATCTGAAATAAGCAATATTAATATGACATATGAATATATAAACAATACATATGGTAATAAGTGTTATGCAGGCGGTATAACAGCCTATTCAAAAGGAAAAATAGACAATTGTATATTCAATGGAACTGTAACTTCTTCTTCTTCTTCTTATGGAGGAGGTATTGCAGGCTATTCTACTGCTGAAATAAGCAATTGTACAAATAATGGAACTGTAACTTCTTCTTCTGATTACAATTCTTACGGAGGAGGTATTGCAGGTTATTCTTCTGCTGAAATAAGCAATTGTACAAATAGTGGAGACGTAACATCATCATCATCATCATCTTCTTATGGAGGAGGTATTGCGGGTTATTCTT
The DNA here is from genome assembly GCA_022769365.1 of Oscillospiraceae bacterium. Lineage (GTDB taxonomy): Bacteria > Bacillota > Clostridia > Oscillospirales > Ruminococcaceae > Ruminococcus_C. The sequence continues at coordinate 14,739 of JALEJO010000038.1, forward strand.
CTGCTAATATTAGCAATTGTGCAAATAACGGAACTATAACTTCTTCTTATGGAGGTGGCATTGTAGGAGAAAGCTATTGTCCATATGATGCAAAAGAAATTATTATATCAAATGTTTATAATACAGGTGTGGTTAGTGCGGAGAGTTACGAAGGCGGAATAGTTGGATATGTCTATTCAAGTAGTCCTTCTTATAAATTAACTATCAATAACGCATATAATATTGGCAAAGTTTCATCTGCAATTTTAGGCGGATCAAAATATAGCAACAATTTTACAATTATCAATTCATCATATCTTATCGGACAATCTGAACAAGGCTGTAAAGGTTATACAGATGATGATGAGATAGTTGCAAAAAGCAGAGCAAAAATGCAGACAAAAGAATTTGCTGAAAGCCTTGGAGATGCTTTTAAATATGTTTCAAGTCATTATCCTGTTTTGACTTTCCAAGAAGATTCTGAAGCAATTGAAGGAACAAAGGAAGAAGGCTATAACATCGACTGGTATGATGCTTCTTTAGATGAATATCACCTTTCAACAGCTGAGGAACTTATTGGACTTCATAAAGTAGTTTCAAGTGGAAAAAATCTTTCAGAAAAAACTGTTTATCTTGACAGTGATATAGTTTTAAATGATATATCTGATTATGAAAACTGGGAAACAACTGCTCCTGCAAATGTCTGGGAATCGATTGGCTATCTTTCTTCAGGCAACAAACCTTTTAGCGGAACATTTGATGGACAGGGACACAGCATAATCGGTCTTTACTCAATAACAGGCGGACTTTTTGCTTATCTTTCAAATGCTACTGTTAAAAATGTTATCCTTTCAAATGAATATGTTAAAACAAGTGGTACTTGCGGCGGACTTGCAAATAGTTCATCAAGTTCAACATTAGATGGAATTGGGGTTAATGGATCAATTTCAGGAGAAACAGCTGGTGGATTAGTAGGCGACTTTGGTGGTACAATGTCAAATTGCTACAATAAAGCAAGTGTAAACGGAAGCGATTATTCAGGCGGTTTAACAGGTAACTTAAATGGTACAATAAACACTTCTTATAATATAGGTAAAGTAACTGGTTCATGTGAAGGTGGTATTTCAGGAAAAGGAAGTTCAGTTACACTGAACAAAGCATACTATGCTAATGCTAACACTAAAGGCATAGGTAGTGCAACATCAGATTCTGCAATTGCAAAATCTGATGCAAATATGAAAAAAGAATCATTTGTAACATCACTTGGAGATGCATTTGTATATGTTGAAGGAGATTATCCAAAGCTTGCATGGGAAGTTGATGGTGGCGAAGAACCTACTGAAACTACAACAGAAGAAACAACAGTGGCAACTACTGCTAAACAGACAACAGCTGCAACAACTAAAGCAACTACAAATAAAACTATAGTTGCTACAACTTCTACTGCTGCCAAAACTACAACAATTGTTACAACTGCAACTAATAAGGAAACTACAAATAAAACTACAGTTGCAACAACTGCCGCTGTAACAAAAAAGACAACAACTATTACAACT
>JALEJO010000045.1 GCA_022769365.1 Oscillospiraceae bacterium
AATTCTCAAAAAAAGACTTGTATTCCTATTAAAATTGTTGTATAATATAAGGTATACAGTTTTTAAAATACATTTGGATGGTGATATGAATGAAAATTTCGACTAAAGGTCGATATGCAATAAGATTTCTTCTTGACCTTGCTGAAAATCAGGACGACGGATATGTTTCTGTAAGAGATATTTCGGCACGTCAGAATATATCAAGAAAATATCTTGAGCAGATACTTCCGCTTCTGTCAGGTGCGGGAATACTTAAAGCCTCAAGAGGTGCAAACGGCGGCTACAGACTTCTGAAAACGCCGAAAGATTATAAAGTTGGTTCTATTTTAAGAATAACAGAAAGAAATCTTGCACCTGTTTCGTGCCTTGAAACGGATGTTATAGATTGCGACAGGTCAGAAAGTTGTCAGACTCTGCCTATGTGGAAAGGACTTTACAAAATAATAACAAGCTATCTCGATGCAATAACTCTTCAGGATTTAATAGACGGAAAAGCAGAAAGAGATATGATAATTGACGGAAAGGTGAATTTAGATGATTATCAATTTTAATGATATAGAAAATACAAAAATCGAACATTTCAACGGCGGCGAGGGTTTTATCTCTGCAAGAATGTTTGTTGATGAAAAAAACAGAATAATGAAAGGCAGTCTTGAACCAGGCTGTTCAATCGGATTGCATAAGCACGAAATAAACAGCGAAATTCTTTATGTTCTTAAAGGAAAAGGCAAGGTGCTTATGGACGGAGAATACGAAAAAGTTTCAGAAGGGCTTGTTCATTACTGCCCGAAAGGTCACGAACATTCACTTATAAATGACAGCGATGACATACTTGAATTTATATGTGTTGTGCCTGTTCAGTAATTAAAAGTGAAAGGAAATTGAAATGAGCAGTAAAAAAGAGCAGGAAAAGAAAGCACGTGAAAAAGCTTTAAAAAAATCACAGAAAAAAGAAAAAAATGCTGAAATGGCAATGAAAAAACAGCCAGTTAAGCAGAAAAAATCAAATAAAAGTGATAAACAGCAGTATTTTGACAATATAAGACGTGAAAAAAGAGCTGAAGAACAGAAACAGAAAAGAAAAGTCAACAAAATTAAAATTGCGGCAGTTATAACAGTTGCGGCGGTTGTTGTTGCAGCAGTTCCTGTCGGTGTCTGGTATGGAGTTAAAAGTACAGGGATTTTTGAAAAAAAAGAATACTTTGCTTCAACAAAGCATTACGGAATAACATCTGAACAGATGTCTTATTATTTTATGGAGGGATATAATTCTTTTCTTACAAATTATGCTGATTACCTTGAATCATACGGAATAGATAAAGATAAATCTCCAAAAGAACAGTATTACAACAATGCTTCACAGACATGGTTTGACTATCTTATGGAAAATAATCTTGTTCCACATATAAAACAGCTTCTTGTTTTTGCAGAAGGTGCAAAAAGTGAAGATATTAAACTTACAGATGAAGAGAAAAAGTCAGCTGAAACTATGGTTGAAAACCTCGACGTTTCAAAATATGGTGATGATGTTTCAGAAAAAGATATACAGGAAGCGGCTGAACTTGAACTTCTTGCACAGAAATATTATAATAACCTGAAAGATACAATGGACTTTTCAGATGATGAAATAAACACATATTTTGATGAAAATAAGCAGGATTTTCTTGAATGCGATTACATTTATTACACAATTTCATATTCAGCAGATGGTTCAGATGATTCAGCTTTAACTGAAGAAAAAGCCTATGCCTATGCACAGGAAGCTGCAAAATGTAAAACTGAGTCTGATTTTGAAAATTGGGCAAAGAAAAACATAAAAGAACAGTACAAAGATGCATCAGACAGTGAAATTGATGCACAGATACAGAATTTAAAAGTTTCAAATTATGCTTGTTCGGCTGATGATGAAAGAAGCAACTGGTTCTGCGATGAAAATACAAAAGTAAATGATACAAAGATTTTCAGCGACAGCAATTCATATACAGTTGTTATGCTTTTATCTGAACCAGAAAAAGATGAGTCTTCAACAAGAAACATCAGACTTATTTATCTTGACCCTACAGAATACGATGATGTTTCTGCAAAAGCTGATGAAATAATATCTGAATACAACGAAAAAGGAAAAACAGAAGATGCTTTTTCTGAACTTGCAGTAAGTTATTCAGATGATGAAAACACAAAATATTCAGGCGGATTATATGAAAATGTTGCTGAAAATTATCTTGTTTCAGATTTAAATGACTGGGCCTTTGATGATTCAAGAAAAACAGGCGATGTTGAAAAATTTGAACTTTCAAAAGGTACATACATTATATACTATGGCGGAGAGGGTGTTGAAGTCTGGAAATCTAAAGTTGAAGGTTCTATGGTTTCAGATAAATATAAATCAACATACGAAAGCTATCTTGCAAAATATCCTGTAACAGTTTCAGATGACTATACAGAAATCAAAGCTTGGTAAGGTGAAAATATGAGAGCGGTTTTACAAAGAGTTCTGAATGCTTCTGTTTCAGTTGATGGAAAAATAACGGGTGAAATAGGCAAAGGACTTCTTGTCTTTCTTGGAATAGGCAGAGATGACACAGAAGAAAATGTTTTATGGCTTGTTAATAAAATAAATAAGCTGAGAATTTTTGCAGATGAAAACGATAAAACAAATCTTTCACTTGCTGATGTAAATGGAGAAATACTTGTTGTTTCGCAATTTACACTTTATGCGGACTGCAAAAAAAACAGACCGGGTTTCACTCATGCAAAAAATCCCGAAGAAGCGGAAGTTCTTTATGAATATTTTCTTGAAAAGTCAAAGGAAATAATGCAGACAAAAGTGGAACACGGAATATTTGGTGCAGATATGAAAGTATCACTTTGCAATGATGGTCCGTTTACAATAATTCTTGATACGGATAAATAATAAAAAAAAGCACATAATAGCCATATTATAAAGTAGAAAAAGGTGGCTGTTATGAAAAAACGTATTGCATTTGTTTCGTTTCTGGTTTTGATTATGTTTTTGCTTTGTATAATGAGATTATGTTTTATAATTTCATCAGATAAATATAAGTCTGTTTTTTCAGAAAACGGAAAATATACAGTTAAAGCAGGGCATATTGATGGAATGATATATGATAAGAATATGAATCCGCTTGTTAACAGAAAGAGTATTTACAAGGCGGTTGTTATTCCAAATCCTGAAAGTATCAGAGAAATAAGACCTTATGTTGTTGATAAAAAAGAATTTTCTGAAAACATCAAGACAGGAAAACCGTTTGTGTGCAAAGTAACTGAAAACAATTTTGAATCAGATGATATTTATGTTTTTGAAGTGCCTTTAAGATATTCAGATGATGACTTGGCTGTTCATATAACAGGTTATACATCAGATGGCAGGGGAGTATGTGGTATTGAAAAATCATATGACCCTGTTTTACGTGGAAATGGAAAAGATATTGAAATGATTTTTACTTCAGATGCACAGGGTGGAGTTCTTAAAGGTGAAGATATTTCTGTTTCAGATGAGGATGTAAAAAACGGGGTTGTTTTAACGCTGGATTCGGATATTCAGAAAATATGTGAAGAAGTTTGTAAGAATGTAAAAAAAGGTGCAGTTGTTGTTATGGACATAAAAAACGGAGATATTCTTGCAATGGCAAGTTTTCCGTCATATAAAAGGTCTGAAATAGGCAATGCACTTGAAAATAAAGATTCGCCACTTTTAAACAGGGCTTTATGTTCATACAGCGTGGGTTCTGTTTTCAAACTTGTTACTTGTGCAGCGGCACACGAACTTGGAACTGATAAAAATTTCACATATGAATGCAACGGAAAAATAACAATAGACGGTTCAGATTTTCATTGTCACAATCTTGACGGACATGGAAAACAGGACGTTTCAAAGGCACTTGTCAATTCTTGTAATCCATTTTTTATAGAACTCGGAAAAAGAATTGATTCAGATTATTTTTTAAAAACAGCAATGCGTTTTGGATTCGGAAGAGAGATTGTTTTAAGCGGTGACATTTCATCAGACAGCGGAACACTTCCATCTTTATCTGATATTGAGTTGAGCGGAGAAAAAGCTAATTTTTCATTTGGTCAGGGAAAACTTACAGCAACACCTCTACAGGTGGCACAGTTTACCTGTGCAATTGCAAACGGTGGAAATATGCCTGCCGCAAAAATAATAAAGGGCTACACAACGGACGGAAAAACAATAAAAAATCAGAAAAAAGATATTTATGCTGAAGTTATGAGTAAAGAAACATCTGTTTATTTGAGAAATCTTATGAAAGATGTTGTTTATAAAAATGATGAAACAAAGGCAAAGCCTTTCTACACATCGGCAGGAGTAAAAACATCGACCGCACAGACAGGTAAGTTTAATTTAAATGGCAAAGAACTGAATAATGCCTGGCTGACGGGATTTTTTCCTGCAAATAATCCTGAATATGCGGTTACTGTTCTTGTTGAAGATGCAGAATCAGGAAACAAAGACGCTGCACCGCTTTTCAGAAAAATTGCTGACAGAATTTATAAATTGAAAGGGTGATAATAATTATGTCTGAAAATAATCAGAAATATATGCTTCGTGCAATTGAACTTGCAAAACTTGGAACAGGATTTGTAAATCCTAATCCTCTTGTTGGTGCAGTCATCGTTAAAAACGGCAGAATAATAGGTGAGGGATACCATATGAAGTATGGTACACTTCACGCTGAAAGAAATGCTTTGAAAAACTGTACAGAATCGCCTGAGGGTGCTGAAATGTATGTAACGCTTGAACCTTGCTGTCATTACGGAAAAAATCCGCCTTGCACAGATGCAGTTATTGCTTCGGGAATAAAAAAAGTTTATGTCGGTTCAGATGACCCTAATCCGCTTGTTGCAGGAAAAGGAATAAAAATTCTTCGTGAAAACGGAATAGAAGTTGTTACTCATTTTATGAAAGAAGAATGCGATAAATTAAATGATATATTTTTCTATTACATAACTAATAAAAAGCCTTATGTTATATTGAAATATGCAATGACAGCTGACGGAAAAATTGCAACGTCAACAGGCAAATCAAAATGGATTTCAAATGAAGCATCAAGAGAACATACACATCAGACAAGAAAAAAAGTTGCGGCTATACTTGTTGGAATAGGAACGGTTTTAAATGATAATCCTATGCTTAATTGCAGATGTGAAAATCCGTCTGACCCTGTAAGAGTCGTTTGCGACAGCAAGCTTAGAATACCGCTTGATTCGGAACTTGTAAAAACTGCAAAAGAAATCCCGCTTATAGTTGCAACTCTTTCAGATGACAGTGAAAAGATAAAAGCACTTGAAGGAAATGGTGTTGAAATATTTAAGGCAGAAGAAAAAAACAGACGTATTTTGCTTTCATCTGTTATGAATTATCTTGGAGAAAAGAAAATAGACAGTGTTTTAATTGAGGGTGGAGGAGAAATTCACGCATCAGCATTTGAAGAAAAAATTGTAAATAAAGTTCAGGTATATATTGCACCGAAAATTTTTGGCGGAAAAAATGCAAAATCTCCAGTAGGAGGAATGGGTATTAATTTTCCGTATGAAGCGTATGTACTTTCTGAACCTGACATAAAAGTACTTGACGGCGATGTTCTTTTGGAGTATAATGTAAGAATATAAGCAAAGGAAGGAAAAATGTTTAATGAACAGAAAAGAAGTATCAGAAATTAAAAAGAACATAAGCGTAAATAACGATTTATTTGTTGTGAATAATGTTGTTGTGGCTTTTGTTGATGCTGAAAAACAGATTAAATGCAAAACAAACAGGTCATTTACTGAAATACCTGATGAAGAACTTGAATGTATTTTAGATACTGTTACAGCAGGTTTAAGCGGAACTCTTGGAAAAGGTCTTGTGGAATATGAATTTCCAAAGGAAGCCTATGAGGACGGAAAACAGCATGAAATTATATATAATGCTTATAAATCAAAATTAAAAGATGAAGAAGCGGTTGATAAGTTGCTTGAACATATAGTTTCAAACCTTACATATTCTTCTACATATGCGATATATATAACACATTCAAGCTATACTGTTTTCAAAAAAACAAAGGCGGAGGAAGAAGACCCATACAATAATTTTGATTTTTCATTTATGAATGTTTGTCTTTGTCCTGTTGAAATACGCATTGACGGTTTAATTTATGATGAAGAAGAAAATGCGATTGTTAAGAAACACGATTTTGACAGAATTGTTTCACCAAAACCGCAGGACGCTTTTATGTATCCTACTTTTACAGGCAGAGGACCTGATGTAAACCATGTTCTTTGTTATACTAAAAATGTTAAAAAGCCGAATATTTCAGTTGTTGAAGAAATTTTAGGTTGTCAGTTTACAAGTACAGCAGTTGACCAGAAAATTGCTTTTCATGATATTATTGAAGCAGTTGCCGGTGAAAATCTTGATTATCAGTTCTTATCGAATGTAAATGAAAAAATCAGAGATATAGTTGATTCAACAAAAAATGATTTTGATATTCCTACACTAAATGAAGATGATGTTTGCAATATTTTAATTGATTCAGGAGTTGAGGAAGAAAAGGAAGAATCTATACGTTCAGCGTATAAAACAGTTGTTGGTGAGGAAAATTTGCCGGCTGTAAATCTTCTTGAAAATAAAATGCAGCTTGCGGCTGACGGGATAACAATAAACGTTGGAAAAAATGCAATAAGCAAAGTAAGAACAAGAAATGAAGACGGAAGAAGATATTTGCTTATTGACCTTGATGACCCGACAATAAAAATAAATGGAATTGACTCTAAAGTATAAATGATATGGAGAATGATATGAAATTTTATCTTAAAACACCTGAAGAGATTGAAAGTGAATTGAAATCATCTGCAAACGGAATAACTACAGATGAAGCAGTAAAAAGACTTGAAAAATATGGTGCAAATAAACTTAAATCAGCAAAAAAAGTAAGTTTATTTTCAAGATTTTTAAAGCAGATAGCCGATCCGATGATAATAGTTTTGCTTGCGGCGGCTGTTTTGTCAGCGGTAACATCGATATATTCGCATGAATCTTTTGCAGATGTATTTATAATTTTGTTTGTTGTTGTGCTTAATTCCGTTCTTGGAGTAGTTCAGGAAAGCAAAGCGGAAGAGGCTATAAATGCACTTAAAAATATGACAGCTGCAACTTCAAAAGTTTTGCGTGACGGAAAACTTGCGGTAATAAAAAGTGAAGATATTGTTCCGGGTGATATTATTTCAATTGAAGCAGGGGATTCAGTGCCTGCTGATGCAAGAATTATTGAATCTGCATCTTTGAAAATGGAAGAATCAGCACTTACGGGCGAATCTGTTCCTGTTGAAAAAAATAATGAAAATCTTGTTGAAGAAAAATCTGAAATAGCACTTGGAGACCGTAAAAATATGATTTATATGGGAAGTTCATGTGCATATGGAAGATGTACTGCGATTGTCTGCGAAACAGGAATGAATACTGAAATGGGCAAAATTGCAGGTGCTTTATCTGATGCAAAAGATGAAAAAACTCCTTTGCAGGTAAAACTTGCAGGTCTTTCAAAAGTCCTTACATGGATTGTACTTATAATATGTGTTGTTATATTTGTTGTGGGAATAATAAAGGCAGGGGAAATTTCTCCGTCTGTTGTTATTGATACATTTATGCTTGCAGTAAGTCTTGCAGTTGCGGCTATTCCTGAGGGGCTGGCGGCTGTTGTAACGATTGTTCTTTCAATAGGTGTAACTAAGATGTCAAAGCGTAATGCCGTTATAAGAAAGCTTACAGCGGTTGAAACGCTCGGCTGTGCACAAATAATATGCAGTGATAAAACAGGTACACTCACTCAAAACAAAATGACTGTTGTTGAAACATATGGCTTTAATAAAGATACACTTATAAAAGCAATGGCTTTATGCTGTGACGCTGAATATGATGAATCAGCAGGAAAAGCAGTCGGAGAACCTACTGAAAATGCACTTGTTGAATATGCTTTTAAAAACGGATACAATAAAAATGAACTTAAAGAAAAATATCCAAGAAAAGCAGAAGCACCATTTGACTCAATGAGGAAAATGATGACAACAATTCACAGCGGTCCAGATGGAATTGTTCAGTATACAAAAGGTGCACCTGATGAAATCCTTGCAAGATGTTCTTATATTTTAACTGAAAACGGTGTTGAACCAATTACAGAAAAACATCTTGAAGATATAAGAAAATCAAATAAGCAGATGGCAGATAAGGCACTTCGTGTTCTTGCGGCGGCTTATAGAAAATATGACAGAGTTCCTGAAAACTGTGAACCTGAATCTCTTGAAAAAGATATGATTTTTGCAGGTTTATACGGTATGATAGACCCAGTACGTCCTGAAGTCAAGGCGGCAATTGAAAAGTGCCACGATGCAGGAATAAAAGTCATTATGATAACAGGTGACCATGTTGACACAGCGGCGGCAATTGCAAAGGAACTCGGCATTCTTGAAGACCCTTCACAGGCTGTTATGGGAAGTATTTTAAATGATATGTCTGATGAAGAACTTGAAAAGAATATCGATAAATACAGAGTTTACGCAAGAGTTAAACCTGAACATAAAGTAAGAATTGTTACTGCGTGGAAAAAGCGTGGAAAAGTAACAGCAATGACAGGCGACGGTGTAAACGATGCACCAAGTATCAAGACGGCTGATATTGGTATCGGAATGGGTATAACAGGTACTGATGTTACAAAAAATGTTGCTGATATGATTCTTGCAGATGATAACTTTGCAACAATTGTTGCATCTGTTGAAGAAGGCAGAAAGATATACGCAAATATTCAAAGAACAATTCAGTTCTTGCTTTCATCAAATCTTAGTGAAGTTTTAGGCATTTTTGCCGCAACAATGATGGGATTCACACTTTTAAAACCTGTTCATATGCTTTGGATAAATCTTATAACAGACAGCCTTCCGGCACTTGCTTTAGGTATGGAATACGGTGATGAAAACGCAATGAAACAGAAGCCACGCGATTCAAAAGCGGGTATTTTCTCAGGCGGTACAGGTTTCGATATTCTGTATCAGGGTGTTATAGTTGCAGTTTTAACACTTGCCGCATATTTTATAGGTCATTTTGTTGAGGCAGGAAAATTTGAAATTGTAAATTCAAATGATGGTATGACAATGGCATTTTTAACAATGTCTATGGCAGAAATATTCCAGTCATTCAATGTAAGGTCAAGAAAGGGTTCAATATTTAAAATTAAAAAGCAGAATATGTGGCTTTGGGGTTCAGCTTTAGCGGCACTTGTTTTAACAACATCTGTTATTTATATCCCATTCCTTAAAAGTGCTTTTGGATTCACTTCAATTGACTTTAAAGAATATATTATTGCACTCGGAATTGCTGTTTTAATAATTCCAATAGTTGAAATAGTAAAATTAATCAAGAGAATTTTCAGAAAAAAGGATAAAGAACAGAATGCTTAAAGGTAAAAATATTTTAATCGGTATAACAGGCAGTATAGCCGCTTATAAAATGGCTAATGTAACAAGAATGCTTATGAAGCTTGGTGCTGATGTTCAGATTATGATGACTAAGAATTCAGAGAATTTTATTCATCCTCTTACGCTTGAAACATTGTCAAAACATAAATGTCTGATTGATACATTCGACAGAAATTTTGAATACAGCGTTGAACACGTTTCGGCGGCACAAAAAGCAGATGTTGTTTTAATTGCACCTGCAAGTGCAAATATAATTGGAAAACTTGCATCAGGCATCGCAGATGATATGCTTACAACAACTGTTATGGCTGCACCATGCACAAAAATAATAGCACCTGCAATGAATCATTATATGTATCATAATCCTATTGTTCAGGATAATTTGAAAAAGCTTGAAAAGTTTGGTTATGTAATAATTCCGCCTGAAAAGGGAATGCTTGCAAACGGAAATATCGGCGATGGCAGAATGCCGTCTGAAGAAACACTTGTTGATTATGTTTTGAAAGAAGTTGCATTTGAAAAGGATTTTGCAGGGAAAAAAGTTCTTGTAACAGCAGGTGCAACGATTGAAAAAATTGATCCTGTGAGATATATAACAAATCATTCAACAGGTAAAATGGGTTGTGCAATTGCAAAAGCTGCAATGCTGAGAGGGGCAGAAGTTACTCTTGTTGCAGGAAGTATTTCAGCGGAAATTCCGCCATTTATTAATGTTGTGAAAGCAGAATCAGCGGAGGATATGTTTGGTGAAGTAACAAAAAGACAGCCTGAAAGCGATGTTATTATAAAAGCTGCCGCTGTTGCAGACTTTACTCCTGAAACAACGTATGATGAAAAAATAAAAAAAGGAAATTCAGAATTCAGCAGTATAACTTTGAAAAAGACAAAAGATATTTTAAAATATCTTGGTGAACATAAAAGAGAAAATCAGTTTATCTGCGGTTTTTCTATGGAAACACAAAATGTTATAGAAAACTCAAAGAAAAAACTTGTTTCAAAAAATGCTGATATGATAGCTGCAAACAGTCTTAAACAAAAAGGTGCAGGTTTCGGAACTGACACAAATATTATTACTCTTATAAAAAAAGATTCAGTAAATGAATTGCCTGTTATGAGTAAATTTGATGCGGCGAACTGTATTCTTGATGAAATAAAAAAATCTTTAGATTAAAAAACGGCACTTGAAAAATTCAAGTGCCGCTTATCATTTATAGGAGCGTTAGTTGTTTTTTACGTTAAAAGCATTTATTCCAGGGTAAACTGCTGAATCGCCGAGCTGCTCTTCTATTCTGAGAAGCTGATTGTACTTAGCTACTCTTTCTGAACGGCTTGGAGCACCTGTCTTTATCTGGCAAGTGTTAAGTGCAACTGCAAGGTCTGCAATTGTTGTATCAGCTGTTTCACCGCTTCTGTGAGATGAAATAGCAGTATATCCTGCCTTGTGTGCCATTTTGATGGCTTCAAGAGTTTCTGAAACAGAACCAATCTGGTTGAGTTTAATAAGAATTGAATTGCCGCAGCCGAGAGAGATACCCTTTGCAAGTCTTTCTGTATTTGTTACAAAGAGGTCATCGCCAACGAGCTGTACCTTATCACCAAGTTTGGCTGTAAGCTTCTTCCAGCCTTCCCAGTCTTCTTCATCAAGTGCATCTTCAATTGAGATGATAGGATACTTTTCAACAAGTTTTTTCCAGTGTTCAATAAGCTGTTCTGAAGTGTAAACTGTTCCAGCCTTAGGGAGTTTATATTCACCAACTTTTCCTGTTTTCCATTCGCTTGATGCAGCGTCCATTGCAATTCTGAAATCTCTGCCAGGTTCATAACCGGCTTTTTTAACTGCTTCAAGAATTGTTTCAATAGCTTCTTCATCTGACTTTAAAGCAGGTGCAAAGCCACCCTCATCACCAACTGATGTTGCAAGGCCTTTTTCCTTTAAAATAGCTGCAAGCTGATGGAAAACTTCTGCACACCATCTTAAGCATTCTTTGAAAGAAGGTGCACCAACAGGCATAATCATAAATTCCTGAACATCAAGACCTGATGAAAGTGCATGACATCCGCCGTTGATAATGTTCATCATTGGAACAGGAAGTCTGTTTCCTGAAATGCCGCCAAGGAATCTGTAAAGCGGAATATCAAGAGAAGTTGCAGCCGCTCTTGCTGATGCGATTGAAACTGCAAGAATTGCATTTGCTCCAAGCTTTGTCTTGCCCTTTGTTCCGTCAGCGTCTATCATAGCTTTATCAACTGCATATATATCTGATGCATCTAAACCTGTTAAAACATCGTTTATAACAGTATTGATGTTTTCAACAGCTTTTGTTACACCTTTTCCAAGGTATCTTGATTTGTCGCCATCTCTGAGTTCAAGTGCTTCAAATTCACCTGTTGAAGCACCACTTGGTGCTGTACCTCTTCCAACAGTGCCATCAACAAGATAAACTTCAGCTTCAACTGTTGGGTTTCCTCTTGAATCAAGAATTTCACGTCCTACGACTTTTTCAATTTCAAGGTAATTCATTATTTCTACTCCTTTATATTGCAGACATTTTGCTGTTTCCACAGTGGGAACAGCCTTTATAATGGTCGCTCATATTATAAAAGAAGTCTGCATGGTTTATTCTAATAAGTTAGTCTTATCTAACTAAATATATATTACCATTTTCTGCTCTTTATGTCAATAATAAAATTAAAAAATAGTGATATTGCACATTTAATATTTTTATTATAAACCTGTATTATAGATTTTATACACAAAACACAATGTAAAATTTGTTATCATATGCTAATTTATACCAATAAAAAAACGACAGAATAAATCTGCCGTTTTTTTAATTATTTTTACCTTTTGTCTTTGGTATCTTTTTTGTCAAGCTTTGTCATACTCTTTGCACATATCGCCATTGTTGAAGTGTTATGTAGAAGTGCGGAAGTTGACGGGGTTATTGTACCAATAAAACCAAGCACAAGAAGAGCCGTATTAAATGAAACTATGAATCTGTAATTTCGGCTTATTCTCTTCATAAGCTTTGTGCTTAAATTGCGAAGTTTTATAAGGTCATTCAAATCAGAAGAAACAAGTGTTATATCTGCGGTTTCTTTGGCAATATCGGACGCATCACTCATTGCAACTGAAACATCAGCCGCTGCGAGTGCAGGAGCATCATTTATGCCGTCACCAATCATAATGACTTTGTATCCCTCTTCTTTGAGTTTTTCAACATATTTATGTTTATCTTCAGGCAGAACCTGTGCCATAAAACTATCTATTCCGAGCTTTTCAGCCGTTATTTTTGCAGCACCCTCACTGTCGCCAGTGAGCATTGTAATGTTTTTAATTCCGCTCTTTTTTAATTGATGTATAACAGACTTTGCTTCGGCACGAGGTGGGTCAGTTATGCATAAAGCACCTGAAAGTTTTTCGCCTATTGCAAGATATATAACTGATGATGCACCTGATTCACTGTCAATTTTATTCTGTTCATCATCGGAAATAACCACGCCCTCATCGTCGCAAACAAAATGTCTGCTTCCTATGATTGCACACTGACCATTAAGGTCTGAAGCAATTCCGTGTGCAACAATGTATTTAACTTCTGCGTGTTCTTCTGCGTGGTCAATGCCACGTTCTGCTGCAGCTTTGACAATTGCCTTTGCAACGCTGTGAGGAAAATGTTCTTCAAGACAAGCAGCAATTTTCAGAACTTCATCTTCGGAATATCCGTTAAACGGGAGTATTTTCTCAAGTGCAGGTTCTGCATTTGTTAAAGTACCTGTTTTATCAAATACAATTGCATCAGCTTCTGCATATGCTTCAAGGTATTTTCCGCCTTTAACTGTTATATCCATATCAGCAGCTTCTTTTATGGCAGATATAACGGCAATAGGTGTGGAAAGTTTTATTGCACAGGAATAATCAACCATAAGCAAAGAAACAGCTTTAGTTACATTTCTTGTAAATACAAGTGTTGAAAGAAAAGCTATAAAACTAAGCGGAACAATTCTGTCTGCAAGTCTTTCGGCTTTACTCTGAACGCCTGCTTTGAGATTTTCAGAGTTGTCAATAAGTTCTATTATTTTGCTTATTTTAGTATCTGAAGAAAGTTTCTTAACTTCGATAACAACAGAACCTTCTTCAATAACAGTACCTGCAAAAACGAAAGAACCGTCTTTCTTCATAACTGAAGCAGATTCACCTGTCATAGATGATTCATCAACAAATGCTTCGCCGCTTTCAACTACTCCGTCAACAGGAATAACAGAACCGGTTCTTACACGTATCTTATCGCCGACTTTAAGGTCGTCCATAGGAATTAAAACATCTGTATTTTCATCTGTAACAAGCCATACTTTATCAGTTTTTATTGCAAGACTGTCTGTTAGAGCTGCCCTTGTTCTTGAACGTGTGTAATCTTCAAGAAGGGAAGATATTGAAAGAAGGAACATAACCGAACCGGCTGTGTTAAAGTTCTTCTGTGCGATGCAGGCAAATATTGAAGCACCATCAAGGACTTCAACGTTGAGTTTGAAATCAAGAAGATTTTTCAATGCCTTTTTAATATATTTTATTCCTCTTATAATTGTTATCACATTAGCAACGGGAACAGGAATAAAAGCTTTCATAATGCAGCGTTTTACAACGAGTTTTGCAATATTTGACTTGAAATTATCATCTATCTTCTTTACGGAATATTCAGAATTGTTCGTCTTTTCAAGAGATGCTGTATTTATACTAAGAACAGATGTTAAAACATCTGTTCTGTGTCCTTTTCTGTATGTGATGAGAATACCGCCATTTTCGTAGTGGACTTCTGCATCAGATACAAATTCATTTTTAACGATCTCATTGTAAAGCGATTCTTCATATTCCTTTTCAAACGCATATGCACCGCATCTTAAACGTATTCTTCCCGGTTTATCATATACAATTTTGAATTTCATATTATATCACTTCATTTTCTAAGAATAAATTATGCTTCAGCTGTTTCTTCGTCATTAAGACCTGCTTCAGTTTTTGCGTCATAGCAAATGTCTGATGCTTCGTCCTTCATATTCTGGAACTTTGCCTTAGCGTCACTCTTGAACTTCATTCCCTTTGCAAGTCCGCTAACCGCAATTTCTCTTGTTTTCTTGGCAGTTAAAACTTTTTTACCAACAATAATTGCTGCAGCACCGCCAATTGCACACCATAATTTTTCATTTTTAAAACATTTTAACATATCAATCTACCTCCAAATTTAATTTAAAATCAGGTTCAAAACAGTAAATTTATACTGTTATCTCTAACTTAGTTTATATTATACTATTTTATCTGAAAAATGTCAAGCAAATTTTAACAAAAAAAGCTGCATTTAATTTTAAAATGCAGCTTAAATTATGCTATTCACTTTATTATTTAAAGTAATCGATAAATCTTTCTTTCAAATCAGAAAAATCTATCTTATGAAGTTTAACATAATCTCGTGAAACTTCCTTTTTATTCATTTTTGCTGTGAACTTTTTGCTCTGTTCCATTAAATTGCTCAGAGTTTTCGAAGTCGAAAGCGTTTTATAAATTAAATTTTTTAATCTTTCATCGCTTGCCTTAATTCTTCGGCAGACATTATGATACTTTTTAAAAGATTCATTAGTGTCCGACATTGCAGCAATTGTAAAAATAATATCCCTGATAAGGACATAAAGAAGTACGAGTGCAATTCCTGTGATAAATCTTTCAGGAAGTGCGAAAGAAATAAACTCTATAAAAGGATGAATAACCTTAACAAGAAGAATAACAAGCAAACCAAAAACGGTACAGCTCAAAAGGCAAACTCTGCCTTTTATGTTAAAAGAAAGGTCGGAATAGTCCCACCATTTCTTATGGAATACCACTT
This sequence comes from Oscillospiraceae bacterium, assembly GCA_022769365.1. GTDB lineage: Bacteria > Bacillota > Clostridia > Oscillospirales > Ruminococcaceae > Ruminococcus_C. The sequence continues at coordinate 15,363 of JALEJO010000045.1, forward strand.
CAAGCATTGTGCCTATTACAAACTCAAAAGTTCCCTCTACTATAAATGAAATCAGAAATATCTGAATTATTGACTCTGATTTTCCGTAGAATATCAATATTCCCATAACAGAACCAAATCCATAAATAGGGCAGAAAGGACCATTTAAAAATCCTGAATTAGTTGGTTCACCTGTCATAAGTGTGTATAAGGTTGATTCATACAGCCAGCCTACAAAACTGTAGAGCATAAACCATATAAAAAAATAAGTAACCATTTTCCACCTATAAACAAAGTTACAGCAGCTTTTCAGCCTGCTTGAATATCTTGATTTTCTTCATCTTGAAAACTTCAAGTATAGTGCAGATTTTATCCGTTAAAACAACTACATAAGTTTCCTTACGCTGCGGCATACGATATATTGTAAGCGGCCACATATGATTGAGGATAATATCTTTCTGACATTCTGTCAAGTTATCAACATATTTTTCAGCTTTTTTCAAAGCTATTGCAGGATGTCTGAAACCGTGAAGTTCACCATGATTTTTGTCGTGCCAGTCGTAAAGAAACATATCGTGAAGCAAAGCACCTCTTGCAACATTACGACAGCTGCTTTCATTAAATCTTAGTTTTTTGCATATAATGTAGCTCATTATAGAAACATGCAGACAATGTTTTAAACAAGAAACGTCTGAATGTTGAGTAAACGTCGCCATACTTTTGACTCTCTCGTTACCCAAAAGGTCTTTTATATCGTCTGCAAATTTTTTGTATAACATAAAGTTCTCCTGACTTATCGGTTTTGACAAATATCTTAAACTTATGCCCATTTAGTAAATACTATATAATCCATATATAATTTTACCATATATCACTTTTTATGTCAAGAAAAAAACGATTATTTCTTGAAAAAAGAAAGTTTTTCTAATTGATTTATATTATTTGCACAAATAATAGTGTTGAAAATATATATCTTACACAAATCAAAAAAAACTACTTGACATTCAGAAAATATTGTGATATAATAAAATGCGTTGAGTGCGACAAACGGAAAAATAACACAGAAAATTGTTGGATTCTAGTTTGCGTATTTAATACATAGTTTGGGGTGTCGCCAAGTGGTAAGGCAGAAGACTCTGACTCTTCCATTCCGAGGGTTCGAATCCTTCCACCCCAACCAAAATATGAAATGTTTTGATTTTGGTCAGGGCATTTTTATGTTTAACAAATAGATTGGGGTGTCGCCAAGTGGTAAGGCAGAAGACTCTGACTCTTCCATTCCGAGGGTTCGAATCCTTCCACCCCAACCAAGATGTGAAAAGCTCTGATTTTATATCAGAGCTTTTTTTATACTATGGGAATTAATTTTAAAATTAAAGCCTCTCCTTTTAAGGAGAGCCTGATATTCTGTGATTTTTTGAAATAAACAAATGTTTAGTTCATATATTACATTAAAAGGAGATGAAGAAATGACTTTACAGCAGCTTAATTATGTTATAAAAATATCTGAAACAAATTCTTTTAATAAAGCAGCAGAAGAACTTTATATAAGTCAGCCGTCACTTACTGTTGCAGTAAAAGAACTTGAAAAAGAACTTGGAATAACAATTTTCAACAGAAGCGGCAGGGGAGTTACTTTAACAAATGACGGAACTGAATTTCTTCTTTATGCAAGGCAGCTTTATAATCAATATGATATAATAAAAGAAAAATATGGAGAAGGCGGAAATTTAAAGAAAAAATTTGGTGTTTCAACTCAGCATTATTCATTTGTTGTTAAGGCTTTCGTTGAAATGGTAAAAGATTTCGATTTAAATGAATTTGAATTTGCCATAAGAGAAACGAAAACAAGAGAAGTAATTGAAGATGTAAACACTATGAGAAGTGAAATAGGCATACTTTATTTAAACGACTTCAACAGAAAATCAATGATGAAACTTCTTAAATCAAATGAACTTGAATTTCATCACATAATAGAGTGCAGAGCTTACGTTTATATATGGAAAAATCATCCTCTTGCAAAAAATAAAAAAATCACTCTTGAAGAACTTGATGAGTATCCATGTCTTTCTTTTGAACAGGGAAACACAAATTCTTTCTATCTTTCGGAAGAAATTTTAAGCACAAACAATTATAAGAAAACGATTAAAGCGAACGACAGAGCAACAATGCTTAATCTTATGGTAGGATTAAATGGCTTTACACTTTGTTCAGGAATAATTTGTGAAGAACTGAACGGAACAGATTACATAGCGGTACCGCTTGATGTGAGTGAAGCGGAAGCAGGCGGAAATATGGAAATAGGCTATGTAATAAGAAAAAATATGATTCTAAGCAGCACCGGAGAAAGATACATTGAAAGCATAAAAGAATATCTTTCAAATCTTACAGGTAATGTAGAATGATATAGATTCATTAAATTAAAATATAGTGTGATATAGTTTATATCTATAACATACTATAGATATATGATATTGGACAAATGTAGGAATTTAAGGTATAATTTAATTTACAATAATGTAATGGTGGTATGATAATATGAAAGAAATAATCTGGATCGGCAGAGGCGGACAAGGTGCTTTTACAGCGGCAAAATTGTTTGGTGCTGCCTATACTGAAAACGGCGATGATGCATATTCTTTATCTTTCCCGTCATTCGGACCTGAAAGAAGAGGTGCACCGGTTCGTGCATTTACAAAGCTTGACAATAAAAGAGTTTCAGACAGAAGCCAGACTGAAAAAGCTGACTACGTTGTTATACTTGATGAAACTTTATATAATGATTCAATAAGAGAACACCTTAAAGAAAACGGAACTTTAATTATAAATTCATCATCAGAATATGAAAATGCAATTTCATTTGATGGTTCAGCACTTGCAAAAAATCTCAGACTTCCTGTTGTAAATACAGTTATGGCAGGGTATCTCACAAAATTTTGTGACCTTGTTTCAGTTGATGAACTTAAAACGGCAATAGAAAAATATATGCCTGAAAGAATAAGAGAAAAAAATAAAAATGCAGTACAGGAGGCGGCACAATGAAACCATACATAAGAGATAAAAAAGTTTTTGGTGCAGATGAAATACCTGAAGGCTGCACTTATGAAGCAGGCTATCTTGTAAGCACAAACGGTGAATGGAGAAACAAGCGTCCTGTTATAAACAATGATAAATGTGTCGGCTGTATGCAGTGTTATTTTTATTGCCCTGACGGCGTTATATTTGAAAAAGACGGTAAAGTTGATATTGATTATAATTTCTGCAAAGGCTGCGGAATATGTGTAAAAATATGCAAACTTGACGCAATAAGTCTTGAGGAGGAAAAGTAATGGCAAAGAAATATCTTTCAGGAAACGAGGCTTTTGCAGAGGGAATAAGACTTGCAAAACCGCACGTAATTTCAGCGTATCCTATAACACCTCAGACAATAGTTGTTGAAAGACTTTCAGAAATGGTTGAAGACGGAAGCCTTAAATCTGAATTTATTCATGTTGAATCTGAACATTCAGCATTATCTTGTGCAATTGGTGCAAGTTCAGTAGGTGCAAGGGCATTCACAGCAACATCATCACAGGGACTTCTTTACATGGCGGAATGTCTTACATATGCATCAGGCGGAAGATACCCTATTGTTATGATGAACGCAAACCGTTCAACAGCACTTCCTTGGAATATCTACGGTGACCAGCGTGACAGTATTTCACAGCTTGATTCAGGCTGGATACAGGCATATGCAGAAAATGCACAGGAAAGCCTTGATCTTGCTTTAATGAGTTATTATATAGCGGAAAAACCTGATGTTTTAACACCATATATGGCAAATCTTGATGGTTTTGTTTTAACTCATACATATGAAACGGTCGATGTTCCTACACACGAACAGGCAGATGAATTTTTGCCACCTTATGAAACGACAAATAAACTTGACCTTGATAATCCGCAGAATGCAGGATTTTCAGCAGGTCCTGAATATAATTATATTTTTAAGCAGAAGGAACACGAAGGAATGCTTAATGCTTTTGCTGCAATTGATGAAGCAGAAGAAAAATTTGCAAAGATTTTCGGAAGAAAATATACAGGTCCGATTGAAGAATATAAAACAGAAGATGCTGATTACATTATAATCACACTTGGAAGTATTGCAGGTCTTTGCAAAAAAACAGCTGATGAATTAAGGGAAAAAGGTATTAAAGCAGGTGTTTTAAGGATAAGATATTTAAGACCTTTCCCATCTGAAAAAATAGCAAAGGCAGTTGAAAATGCAAAGGCAGTTGCAGTTCTTGAAAAAGATATTTCATTTGGTAATGAGGGAACTGTTTACTCAAATGTCAACTCTGCACTTCTGAAATATGGTGCGTTTGTTAAAAGTTATAATTTTGTCGGCGGACTCGGCGGAAAAAATATTTCAGAAGAAGATATTGAAAATATTTATCTTTCTTTATCAGATGATAAAGATATAGATTTTGTTAATTTCATTTAGTAAGGGAGGCAAAGAAATTGAGTATTACAGCAAAAAATATTTCAAGAGAAGAATACTTTTACGGACATAAAGCCTGTGCAGGATGCGGCGGAAGTCTTGCAGTAAGAAATGCACTTAAAGTTCTTGGACAAAATGCGGTTGCAGTTTTACCGGCAGGATGTATGTCGGCGGTAAGTTTCAACTTTCCTCAGCTTTGCTTTTCAAATAATGCAATTATTTCAACGTTCGCAGGTACAGCGTCAATGCTGACAGGTGTTGAAGCCGGACTTCGTGCATTGGGCAGGGAAGATTTTACAGCAGTTGGTTTTGCAGGTGACGGCGGAACGGCTGATATAGGCATACAGGCTTTGTCAGGTGCTATTGACAGAAATGATAATATAATTTATATTTGTTATGATAATGAAGCATATATGAATACGGGTATTCAGAAAAGCGGTCTTACTCCGTTTGGTGCAAGAACAACAACAACACCTGCCGGAAAAAACATACACGGAAATCTTCATCAGAAGAAAAATATGTTTGAAATAGTTGCCGCCCACGGTATACCATATGCAGCAACAGCAAGTGTCGGATATATGAGCGATTTTCTTAATAAAGTTGAAAAAGCTTCAAAAATTAAAGGCACAAAATATATTCATGTAATTGCACCTTGTCCGACAGGCTGGGGTGTTGATGTGAGCGAAACAGTCAATGTTTCAAGAGAAATAGTTGACTGCGGACTCTGGTATCTTGCAGAATATGAAAACGGTGAGTTTAAAATAACTCATAAACCAAAAGAATTTACATCTGTTGAAGATTACCTCAGAAAACAGGGAAGATTCAAGCATCTTGATTCAAATGATATTGATATTATAGTGAAGTCAAGAGATGCAAAGTGGAAAATGATAGACAGTCAGTGGAATTAAACAGGAGGAAATGTAAAATGCCAAGTTTATCAAACAGAACAGCAGGTTTCACAGATTCAGTAATAAGAAGAATGACAAGAATTTCAAATAAATATGGTGCGGTAAATCTTTCACAGGGATTTCCTGATTTTGACCCTCCAAAGGAAATTTTAGACAGACTTGCTGAAGTTACAAAAGAAAATTTTCATCAGTATTCAATAACTTGGGGTGCACAGAATTTCAGAGAAGCTGTTGCAAGAAAACAGTCAAGACTTATGGGATTTGATATTGACCCAAATAGCGAAATAGTTGTTACCTGCGGAAGTACAGAAGCAATGATGGCAGCGATGATGTCGGTTGTAAATCCTGGAGAAAAAGTAATTATATTTTCACCTTTCTATGAAAATTATGGTGCAGATACAATTCTTTCAGGTGCAGAACCTATATATGTTCCGCTTGTACCGCCTGAGTTTTCATTTGATGTTGATGTTCTTGAAAATGCATTTAAACAGAACCCAAAGGCAATTATTCTTTGTAATCCTTCTAATCCGTGTGGAAAAGTTTTCACACTTGAAGAACTTAAAATAATAGCTGATTTTGCAGAAAAATATGATACATTTGTAATTACAGATGAAGTTTATGAACATATAGTTTATGAACCGTACAAGCATATTTATTTTGCTTCACTCCCTGGAATGAGAGAGAGAACAATTTCATGCAGTTCACTTTCAAAAACTTATTCAATAACAGGCTGGCGTCTTGGTTACTGTATTGCACCGCCTGAAATTACAGATACAATCAGAAAAGTTCACGACTTTTTGACAGTTGGTGCAGCTGCACCATTGCAGGAAGCTGCTGTAACAGGTCTTAACTTTGGTGATGACTATTACAAGGCTTTACAAGATAAATATACTCATATGAGAAATTTATTCATAAAGGGTCTTGATGATGTGGGACTTGTTCACACTATTCCACAGGGTGCATATTATATTCTTGTTGATATTTCAGAGTTTGGCTACGACAGCGACCTTGATTTCTGCGAAAAACTTGCTGAAAAGGTTGGTGTTGGTGCTGTTCCTGGTTCAAGTTTCTTCAGAGAACCTGAAAACAGATATATAAGATTCCACTATGCAAAGAAAGATGAAACTCTTAACGAAGCACTTGACAGACTTCATTCAATAAATAAACTTAAAAAGTAAAATACTACCATAGAAATAAAAAGAAACCTCATTTTGAGGTTTCTTTTTTTTATTTACTAAATCATTTTTATACAGCAAAATTTATTCGTGAATATCAGTTTTTTCCTTAATCAATTGTTTTTCATTTTCATCAGATGAATTTCCTATATCTATATGGTTTTGACGTTTCCATTCCCTTGGTGACATATTATAGGTGTTTTTAAATGCTCTTGAAAAATGGAACTGATTTTCATATCCGACAGCATTTGCAATATCACCAATTGCCATATCAGTCAGTTTAAGAAGTTCATTTGCTTTTATCATTCTGTATGAAAGCAAAAACTCCTGTGGAGATTTTCCCGTAACTTTTTTAAATAATTTACTGAAATATGTTCTGTTAAGCTTGCAATGATCGGCTATTTCTTCAACTGATATATTATTCTGAAAATTTTCCTCGATAAATTTAATTGCAATCTGAACATATCCGTCCTGAATATTATTTCCTGTTGAATACTGAATATTTGATGAACTTCTTATAAGATAATCTATAAAAAGATAAAGATGTCCTATAATATGAAGGTTAGGCATATCACGATTATCTTTAAGGTACATCATTTCGTGTACCATCTGTTCACGTATGCTTTTATATTTTGCGTGATAAATAGGTGTATCAGGTGTAAAACCTGCCGCTTCAAGTAAAGTTCTGACTTTAAGACCGTCAAATTCTATCCAGATATATTCCCATGGGATTTCACTGTCTGCAATATATGTGTTTGTCTGTCCCGGAAAAATCATAAAACCCTCAAAACTTTTAACATTATACGTTTTTGTAATTCCGTTTTTGCCATCTGCAAAAAGAGTACCTTTACCCGATAAAATGTAATGGAATAAATAATGGTTTCTTTTTGCAGGTCCGAAAGAGTGAGAAGAGTCACATTTTTCCCAGCCATACTGGAAAAGCTGAAGGTCTACAAACATTCCGTCGGGAAAAATTGAAAAAATAAAATTATCCATATTTTTACTCCTTATATCAAAATATTTTGTATAATAAATATATTATAGCACATTTTATACCAAAATGCAACTTTTTTGTATAATTGTGAGTAAATACAACAAATTGGTATAAAATAAGTTAAATATTGTGATTTACAAACACAAATCGATATGTTATAATGAAGGCAAAGAAAGGCATGAAGCAAATTCA
>JALEJO010000050.1 GCA_022769365.1 Oscillospiraceae bacterium
AGCTGACAAATTGGGACTACCTTGCATTGTATCAACAGACGGTATTTTAAAAATGAAAAAATATGAACATATAGGATTTGAACATTATCAGGATAGAAAATTTAAAGAAAAAGTATACGAACACGATTTAATCAGGTATCCCGGAAATGATTGAAGTGTGGGGAAGTGTCAATATATTTAAAAAAATCCCCTGCAAATGCCGTAACATTTGCAGGGGATAAAGTTCAATCATATTTTATAATTACATTTTGAATATAGTAACGCTTTCAGCAGGGACTGTAAGTTTACCGTTTTCAAGTTTTGATTCACCGCCATGTGAGTAAAGAACAGTTTCAGGATTTGCTGCATTTATTTCACAAGTAACTTCATTTGATGAAGGGTTTACTGCAACAATTATTGATTCTTCATCATTGAATCTGCGGTAAACAAGTGGATATTTATTTTTTTCAACGTAAAGTATTTCAATTTCACCATTGCTGTGAAGTGCTGAATTTTCCTGACGAATTCTAAGGATATTGTTTATAACAGAGTATATTGAATCCTTGTCTGCGATTGCTTTTTCTGCTGTTGGTCTGTTTTTGTCTTCATCTAAAGGAATATAAAGCATATCAGATTCAGCGGTTGAAAATCCTGCATTTACTGTGCTGTCCCACTGCATAGGTGAACGTGAACCTGTTCTTTCAAAACCACCTTCAACAGACTTTATTCCGTCAAGATATTTCATTCCTATTTCATCACCGTAGTAAATAAAAGGAGCTCCAGGCATTGTGAGAATGAATGCAAATGCAATTTTTATTTCATCTTCATCAAGACGGCTTGAAATTCTCGGCATATCGTGGTTTCCTGATGGGAAACAGATAAGACCTTTTCCTTCTGTTTTCTTGTAGTTATTCATATATGTTTCAATGAATACAGAGGCATCACCTTTTCCTCTGCGTGAGAAAAACGGTTCTTCTTCTCTGAAAAGGTCATTATAATGTGACGGACCAAAGTGGAGAAGAAAATCCATATGGAAACCGCCCATAAGTGACTTGTCAGGTTCGCCCCATTCAGAAATCATAACAGCTTCAGGAAATTCAGCGTCAAGGAACGCTCTGAACTCTTTCCAGAGTGCAACTGTTGCACTTGAATCTTTATCATCACCCTTAACAAGAGAATGTGCCATATCAACTCTGAAGCCGTCACAGCCCATCTGAAGCCAGAATCTCATAACGTCCATCATAGCTTCTCTTGTTTTCTTAGGACCTTCATCATTTACTGACTGCATCCAAGGCTTTGTAGGGTTTGCAAATCCATAGTTAAGTGCAGGCTGAATTGTGTAGAAGTTAGAAGCACAAACACCATCTCTGTCTGAAAGTCCACGTATTGAACCTGTTATACCTTCAATTCCTGCAACATCTTCCCATGCATTGTCAGACCAGATATATCTGTCTGAAAATTCATTTTTTTCAGGTTTAAGAGATTCTTTGAACCAAGGATGATAAATTGAAGTATGTCCCGGAACAAGGTCAAGAATTACGTGCATACCAAGTTTATGTGCTTCGATGAAGAAATTTTTCAAGTCTTCATTTGTACCATATCTTGATGCAACCTTTTTATAATCAGAAACATCATAACCTGCATCAAAGAAAGGTGATTCAAAGCAAGGATTGATCCATATTGCATTACAGCCTATGCTGTTTATATATGGAAGTCTTTTAATCATTCCGTTTATATCGCCTATTCCGTCTGCATTTGTGTCCTGAAAACTCTGTGGATAAATCTCGTAAAATACGGCATTTTCAAGCCATTTTGGGTTTGTGTTGTTCATAAACTGAATACCTCCTGAATATTTTTATTATTTTGTGATTTAAGTTTGATTTATTATGTCATAAGGGATTGACTTTCTTTACCTTATGTGCTATATTATATCTTGAAACAAGATTTTTTTCAAATACTATATCTTTATTTTTTTGTACTATTTCTACATTTTAAAAAATATTTTTTCAGAAAGGATTTTTATGGATAAACAACAGCTTTACGAAAAGGCAAAACACGGAACACCAAGATTTCCTGTTGCCTGTTTCAAAACAACATCAGATACAAATCAGTTTCAAGTTCCTCTGCACTGGCATAATAGCATTGAAATAATGATGATGTTCAAAGGAAATGCTGATGTTACAATTGATAATAAAATTATAAAAGCAGATGAAAACGATATAATTATCATAAACAGCGGTGAACTCCACAGAATAACATCAGATAACGAAAGTCTTTTTTACAGCACATTTATTTTCCCTGTTAAAATGCTTGTTTTTTCAAATGATGATGATGCACAAAATTATCTTGAGCCTCTCTTATGAATACTTTAAAATTCAAAACCCTACCCGATAATGAGAATTTTAATAAAGAGTTACGTCTTATTCTCAATAAAATACTGAATATAACCGAAAAAAAAGAAAAAGGCTTTGAACTTATGACAAAAGCACTTTTTCTCGAAATAATTGCATTATTTTTCAAATATAATCAGCTTGTCGAAAACAAAAAAACTGAAACCGGAAAAAGTGAACGTCTTAAAGAAATTTTAAGGTATATAAGCAAAAACTACTATTCAAACCTTAATATCCCGTTTATGGCTGAAAAATTTCATATGTCTGAAAAATATTTTTCCAGATATTTCAGAGTTTCAACGGGTCAGAATTTTACTGAATATCTTAATACTTTAAGAATAGAAAAATCCCTTGAACTTTTAAGAAATACAGACAATTCTATAACAGATATAGCTCTTGACTGCGGTTATGAAAATATAAGCTATTTCAACAGAATTTTCAAAAGATATATGAATACTTCTCCTCTAAAATATCGCAATTCGTTTGCAAACATAAATTAAAGAAACAGTAAATATCATTCTTGTGGAATAATTTTCTGAAAGTTGAAAAATACAGCAAAAGAGTGTTTTCTTAAAACGAAAACACTCTTTTGCTTGGTCATTATACAAATTATGGTTGGGATAGCTGGATTCGAACCAGCGGAATGACGGAGTCAAAGTCCGTTGCCTTACCACTTGGCTATACCCCAATATCAACACAAAATACCTATATATTATATCATACTTTTGTTTATTTGTCAATATTAAACCCAA
>JALEJO010000075.1 GCA_022769365.1 Oscillospiraceae bacterium
ACTGATGTCCTTCCAATGCTTTATAACCTCAACTTTTTATAAAACTGTGTGTGACTGATGTACAGTTGTATTTTACTTATATACTATATCACTTTTTTCGCCTTTTGTCAAGTGCTTTTTTAAAATAAATCAGAAGAATTAAGAATTAGGAGTGAGAAATGGCGGTAAGAATACTGTGCCTTAACCTTATAAAGGTTCTAAATAATCCTTGCAAAGCTATTGAATATCATCTTCTTAAAAGGAGAGCCTTATATTCTGTATTTTTTCGTAAAATAAACATTTTCAAAAATTGATTTCCCTGTTAAGTTTTTCACTAAAGATTGACTTTTTTTATTTTAAGTGGTATAATATAAAGGTGCAGGATAAACTGTTTATTTAAAAAACGAAAGGAAGTTTTTAGTTATGTCAAAAGTAGATATTTTTTCAGGTTTTTTAGGTGCAGGCAAAACAACACTTATTAAAAAACTTATCTCAGAAGCATATTGCGGAGAAAAACTTGTTCTTATAGAAAATGAATTTGGTCAGATAGGCATTGATGGCGGATTTTTGCAGGACGCAGGAATCAATATAACAGAAATGAATTCAGGCTGTATCTGTTGCAGTCTTGTCGGCGATTTTGGCAAGGCACTCAAAAAGGTAATTGATGAATATTCACCTGAAAGAATACTCATTGAACCTTCAGGCGTTGGAAAACTCAGCGATGTTATAAAAGCAGTTCAGAATGTTGATTCGGATGAACTTAAACTTAATGGTTTTACAACAATTGTTGATGCTAAGAAATGCAAAATGTATATGAAAAATTTCGGCGAATTTTTCAATAATCAGATAGAATTTGCAAGTTCAATTATTTTAAGCCATACAAAGGGACTTAGTGAAGAAAAGATAAATGAATGTGTTGAACTTTTAAAGGGTATAAATCCAAAAGCTTCAATAATTACAACTGACTGGGACGAAATCACAGGCAAGCAGATACTTGAAACAATGGAAAAGAAAAATACTCTTGAAGCTGAACTTGAGCATCTTAAAGATGAAGCGGAAGAACATGAACATCATCACCACCATGACCACGATGAAGAATTTGAATGCGGTTGTCACGACCATGATCATGAACACGAACATCACCATCACCATGACCACGATGAAGAATGTGAATGCGGTTGTCACGATCATGACCATGAACACGAACATCACCACGACCACGATGAAGAATGTGAATGCGGCTGTCACGATCACGACCACGAACATCATCACCACCACCATGCAGATGACGTATTTACAAGCTGGGGTGTTGAAACGCCGAAGAAGTATACAAAAGAAAAGATTGAAAACATTCTTAATGAACTTCAGGATTCAGAAAAATATGGTGTTATTCTTCGTGCAAAGGGAATTGTTCCTTGCGAATGCGGAAAATGGATACACTTTGACTATGTTCCTGGTACACCTGATGTTCGTACAGGAAGTGCTTCAACAACAGGAATGCTTTGTGTTATCGGTTCAAAGATAAATGAAGATAAAATTGCTGAACTTTTTGAAGTAAAGTAAGATTTATGTAAGAAGGGTGAAAATCCCTTCTTATTGATTTAAAATGAAAGGATATTATTTATGGTAGATATTCCGGTTTATTTGTTTACGGGTTTTCTTGAATCCGGAAAAACAAAATTTATACAGGATATAATGGAAGATGAACGTTTCAACAGCGGCGAAAAGACTCTTCTTTTGCTTTGTGAAGAAGGTGAAGAAGAATATGATGTTTCAAAATTTTACGGAAGAAATGTTAATATAAAAGTTGTTGAAAATGAAAGCGATTTAACAGAAGGTAATCTTAAAAAATGGCTTAAAGAAAATAACGGCGAAAGAGTTGTTATCGAATACAATGGTATGTGGATGCTTAGAAGTCTTTTTGAAAATATGCCAAGAGGCTGGCAGATTTATCAGACTTTTTCTTTTGCAGATTATACCACATTCAAAATGTATAATCAGAATATGAGAAGTCTTGTTTTTGAAAGACTTTCAAATGCAGATACTGTTATATTCAATAGAGTTCCACGTGGCTTTGATATGATGGAAATACATCAGATAGTAAGAGCAATAAACACAAGAATAAACATTGCTTATGAATACACAGACGGTGAAACAGAATATGATCAGATAGAAGACCCACTTCCATTTGACCTTGATGCACCTGTTGTTGAAATAGCAGATGATGACTTTGCACTTTTCTATCGTGATATAATTGAAAACGAAGATAATTACAATGGAAAAACTGTTAAATTCAAGGGTATAATTGCAGTTGAACCAAAATTTGGCAAGGGAGTTTTTGCAATTGGCAGACA
>JALEJO010000077.1 GCA_022769365.1 Oscillospiraceae bacterium
AAAAGTTGTTTCATTTGGATCAAGTGAAATTGTATAGTCGCCTTTTGCCATTCCAGCAATATTTAATTCACAAAATAAAATTCCCTCTTTTTCATCAGACATTGTAACAGATGAAGTATCACCCGACCAAGTCACAGTATCACTCCAACCTGTTAAAGGCTGGTCTTTTGGAAGTTTTTCATCAAAATAAGGATATTCAGCCGTTCCAACTTTTTTATTAAAAGTTTTCTGATCAATATAACTATATCTGAATCTTACTCCGCCTGAATCCCATCTGTACATTTCAAGACTTCCATCTGCTGTTGAAAGAGTTTTTGTAACAGGTGTTGAGTTTGGTGTTTCTTTTTCTGTAAGTGTAAAATAAACACCACCATTTCCATCAGACTTCATATACGAATGAGTTCCGATTGCACCTGTTTTCCAATCTTTTTCATCTTTATCTTTATTATAAATCTCATCTGCACCTGTTGCTTCAGCATATCTGTTTGTTTTTGCTCCTGACATTTGCGATGAAATATTTTTAAAAATGATTTTTCTTTTTTGAACTGCAACACCGTCGCTTTTATCATTACTTTCAACGAATCCTACATCTGAATCTGAAACAAATTTTAATTTTGCAGAAGTGATTTTTTCATCTCCTAAATTTCCAACGTATACTTTAATTCCTAACGAATAATTAGAATTTTTACAAAGAGATTCAGGCACATAATAATCACCCTCTGATGAAAGGTCTAAAACAGGCACATTTTCCGCCGATGCTGTCGCAACTGATGCAGTAAAAGGCATAGCGGAAATAAATATTATTGCTGTTGAAACTACACTTATTAATTTTGTTATTCTCTTTTTCATTTGTTCTGTTCCTTAATTACTGTTTTTTCACAAAATCAGCCATTGAAATTGATGAACCGCTTGCAAGTTTTTCAGCATAATATTTCAAGATTATAACTGCGTCTTTTGAGTCGGCTTTTTTATCTCCGTTGACATCTCCTGTGTCAACATCAATAGTTGATTTTCCGTTTGCAAGTTCATCTGCATATGATTTTAAAACAAGAACTGCATCTTTTGAATCAATTGCACCATCATAATTTACATCACCAATTGGAAGCGGCTTTCTTTCAAACTGTGTGTTGTCTGTTGGTGTTTCAGGTACTGAATCATTTACAACGTGTATAACAGCTTTTGTTGCTGTAAGCTTGCCATTTTCAGCTGAACGTTGAAAATTCTTTCCATTGTCGCCTACAGCAGTAAGATATGTTTCTTTTGGATCAAGTGAAATTGTATAGTCGCCTGCGGCTGTTCCCTGTTTAATAACAGCATCAACTTCGCAAAGTGAAAATTCATCTTTTTCACCGAGAACTTTCACTGATTTACTACCTTCTACCCAAAGCCAATTATCACTGTCACCTGTTAAAGGCTGATCTTTTGGAAGTGTCGGGTCAAAGTAAGGATATTTTACACTTCCGTTTTTCTTTTCAAAAGTTTTCTGGTCAATATAAATATATCTGAATACTACTCCGCCAGATTTTAATTTTTCCATTTTAAGACTTCCATCTGCTGTTGAAAGAGTTTTTGTAACAGGTGTTGAATCGGGTGTTTCTTTTTCTGTAAGTGTAAAATACACGCCGCCATTTCCATCAGACATCATAGATGAACATGAAGTAAGTGGATCACCTATGTTCCAATCTTCTTCATCTCTCAAATTTCCATACTCATTGATTTTATCTGAGTTCATCGGTACGGCATATCTGTTTGTTGATACTTTACTTGCACTATATACATAGTAACCTTTTCTTACTTTATCTATTGAACCCAAACAGAAAGGTGTAGCATATGGCATTTTATACTGAATACCACTTTTTGTTACCATAACAGTTGAATTAAAAACAGATTCTTCAACTTTATTATCATCACTTGTCTGATCAGAAAGATTTTTGAAAATAATATTTCTTGAAACTTTTCCTGTTCCGTCTGTGCTTTCAACAAAATTAGCATCTGAATCTGATACAAATGCAACTTTTGCCGCCTGATATGCTTCATCACCTGTATTTTCAAGGTAAACTTTA
>JALEJO010000093.1 GCA_022769365.1 Oscillospiraceae bacterium
AAAATTTCTGACAGCTTTCCCTTCTTTTTTATCCTCTGATGCAGATTTTTTGCGTTCATAATCAATATCTGCCTGATTAATTTTAATTGAAAAATCGGGATTTTCTTTGCTTACATAATCTTTGCAATATTTATGTACTTCTTCATGAAGAGAAATAATTTCAATTATATTGTCAGCTATTTTATATGTATTTTTCGGCAATTTTAAAATCTCTCCTTTTTAATTTAATAAAATATCAAAAATCTCCGCCACATAAATGTAGCGGAGATTAGGATAAGTGATCAATTAATCAATTTCACCCTCGTCAATATTAGATGTTGTAATAACATCTTCTGCTTCAAATTCAACAACTTCCATTTCATCTGTCATATATTTTTCCTTTGACATCACTAACGCCTCCTTTCGCATAATATGTTTTTAGTAAATAACATTTCCTGAGTTAACATTTGTATATATAGTCGCTCTGTTTCCAAAACTATCTTCAACTATTATGTACCCTCTTGCATATATTTCTGCATCATGATACGCAACTTTAACTTTGTAAACACCATAATTTGAAGTAGTTGATGACTTAGCACGCTTTATATTGTTTTTTCCAGCATTCTCTAAAATAATTTTAGATTCTGCTTCTGACTTGTTTTCAATTTCACCAGTATTATTACAGATCAATCCGTGTTCGACAACTTTGAAACCATCTGCAACGTCTCTATAAACTGAGAAAACTAATTTACCGTCTTTAATATCAGTATTAATTATACTAAATTCAACATTTGCTCTTATTGTTTCCTCAGCAATTTCTGCATATTTTTCAAAAACAGTTTCACCATATGCTATTACCACTGTACCATCAGCTTTTTGTGCTTTTACAAATGGTTTTACATATACCCCATTACCATTATCAGCAATTTTAGATACATATCTTCCATTATTAGTCTTTAACGATGATACACCCTTTTTAATGCTCGTACCATTTACTTTTTCGTAAACAAGTTGATTTTCAGCATCTTTAATACTCTTTATTGAACCATCATTACAACAAATAACACCATTCTCAATTACTTTGTATGAATCAGGAATATCTCTGTCAACATTGAATATCAATCTATTTTTTCCATTAGTTACTGAATAGTCAATATTTGCAACACCGATCGCATCTTTAAGCGACTTTTCATATCCGCAGTCTACGCAAACACCGTTTTCAAAGTTGTGAGCTGCTGATGAAATATATCCGCAAGTTTCACATTCTTTAAAATGTCTCTTTGAATCTGCTACATAAGTTTTTGTAAAGCTATGTTCTTCATATCCTGTTCCTGCAATATCGCAATCATGGAATTCACAAAAACTTGCTTTATGTGCGTGTGAAGTGAAAGAATATTCTACTTCAGCTTCATGTGATTCTTTATAACCACATTCTGTACACTGATGATAATGTACTTTTCCATTATCTTTAGTTTTCCAAGCTCCAAAAGTATGAGCCTTTTTAACTTCTGCACCGCATTCACATTCAACATAGTGACCATCTTTATCATATCTAACAACATCACCTGTTGCTAGTTCATCATGTGAAGCATCCACATTAGGGGTTTCATGAACAAATTTTGTGTTTGAATATGAAACATTATCTTTACCATGTTCATAACCTGCAAATACTTTTTCACCATTCAAAACAGGTGCTTTATCTACGCCAATATTCTGACCCCAGATTTCGCTGCCTTTCTGTAAAAGATATGCAACTTCACCATTTGCAAAAGCATCAGAAGATTTTACTACATCAGATGCACCAACAATTAACCCAGTTACACAACCTTCAAGGTAATAGATGTTTTCTATTATGCCATTACCTGCATTATATCCGCACAAACCGCCAACATAATTTGAACAATTTACAGAACCTATGTTATAGCTGTTTTTAATCGTGCCACCATAATTTTCTCCGCACAAACCGCCAACGTCTTCTGAACCGCTTACAGAACCTGTGTTATAGCTGTTTTCAATCGTGCCAACATTATAATTATGTCCGCACAAACCGCCAACATTTTCTGAACCACTTACAGAACCTGTGTTATAGCTGTTTTCAATCTTGCCATTACGATTATATCCGCACAAACCGCCAACATAGTCTTCACCTTTAAGATACGAATCAACAATGCCAACATTTCTTATCTTACCATCATTAAAGCTGAACAGTCCAACATAGGCAACATCTTCATCATTGAAATACAATCCACTGATTGTATGACCATCTCCGTCGAACTCACCTTTGTAAATATAATTTGAAGTTCCGATAGGCGTCCATGCAATAGGATTTGTTAAAGATGAATTAAGATTTCCGCTTTCATCAAGAACGTCTCGATTTATAACAATATCTGATGCAAGCATCGCATTGATATTTACATTACCGTTATTTACTTCATTTGCAAACCAGAAAAGATTATGCATATCAGCAATTAAATAAACGCCATTAATATCTTTTTCAGGTTCTACGAGTTTAACATCTCCGCAAACAGTACAGATACCATTTTCATCATACTGATGTTCTGAATAAACAATTTCTGCCGACGCATCATTTGTATATGAAGTAGAAAGCAGATCTCCTTTATACTTTTCAGCACAACCTGAATACTTTGAACTAAGATAAACCTTTTCACCTTTCAAAACAGGAGTTTTATCTGTGCCAATACGCTGTCCCCAGACTTCTTCTACCCCATTTTCCTGTAAAAGGTATGCAATTTCACCACTTGCAAAAGTCTCAGAAGATACCGCCTTTGTGCCATCGTATTCATCTGTTTCTTATTCGCCGAGATAATAACAGTTTAAAATACTGTCACCATTATTACTTTCTCCACATATAGCACCAAAACTATCTTTGCCATTTACAGAACCTGTAATATAGCTGTTTTTAATTATGCCGTAATCATTTTCTCCGCATAAACCGCCGACGTTATACTTACCATTTACAAAACTTGTACTATAGCAGTTTTCAACTGTACTATAATTATAGCCACATACACTGCCAACATAAGTTCTTCCACTGAAATACGAATCAGCAATGCCGACATTCTTTATAGTACCTGCATTAACACCAAATAATCCAACATTATCAGTAGATTTATTGAAATACAAACCGCTGATTATATGTCCTTGTCCGTCAAATGTACCTGAGTATTTACGATTTTCATCATCTGTTCTTCCTATAGGAGTCCATTCAGTAGGACTTGTTAAAGATGAATTAAGATTTCCATTTTCATCAAGAACGTTTTCATTTGCAAGAATATCCGATGTAAGTACAGCATTTATAGATGTATTGCCGTTGTTTACTTGGTTTGCAAACCAAACAAGCTGATCGTAATTACTTATCTGGTATGGAGTAGTAACTCCATTACCTTCAGGTACTGAACTATCAATGAAACTACCTGAACCACCGCCATCAGAGAATATATTACCGCTGCCGTTATCGTTTTCATCAGCAGAACTATCTGACTGCAATATTCCATTTGTTCCAATATCGTCTAATGCCATCGCCGTAAATGTTGGTAAAGTAGTTAACGACGCTGAAGACATAAGCATTGCAGATAATACTACAGCTAATGGCTTTTTAAAGCCGTCTTTCATTTGCAAATCCTCCTTTATAATTTTATTTCAACAACCCCGGGTATTATCATAGCCTTATTATATCACATATCTTTAACATTATCAATAGTTTTGAAAAAAAAAAAAACAAATTAGCAATATTTTTTCGTTTATTAGCTTTGTTTAATGGTATATATAATATATCATAAACATTTTTCCTTCCACTTTATTATATTATAACTTTTTTCTTTAGAATTGTCAAATTTTAACAATGTTAATTTAGATAGAATCCTAATAAAATTATTGTTTTCTAAATTTCAACAAAAATACTTGAATATAAAAGAAAAATATGATATAATACTAAAAAATATCTAAAGGTGGCAAATAAAAATGGGAAATGATTTGTTTTTTGCAAGTGGGAAAATATATAAAAAAGCCCGAACAATTTTCGTTCGGGCGGTTTTGTGCTATAAAAATTATTTATTAAATTCAGAAATAGTTCCAGTAAAGCCTGTTAAAGTTGCCGCATAATATTTGAGTATTAAAACTGCATCTTTTGAATCAACTTTTTTATCGCCATTTATATCGCCTGCCAAATCAACAGTCGCATTGCTGTTTACAAGACTTTCAGCATAAGATTTAAGAACAAGAACTGCATCTTTTGAATCTATTTTGCTGTCGCCGTTTATATCGCCGAGGGACTTTGTTGAGGTTGTAGTTGTTGTAATGGTGGTTGAAACTGATGTAGTTACTTTTGTCGTTTTATTTGTAAGTTCTTCAGCAGGTATTTCTTTTGCATTAAAATGAATTGTTGCATTCGATAATGATTCATTACCATCATCAATATCAATTTTTTTCCATTCCTCTTTTGTTCCTGAATAATAAACATCTTTTAAATTGTTACAACTGCCAAAAGCCCAACTATCAACTGAAGTAATTGAATCTGGAATTAATATGCTTTTAAGATTGGTGCATCTAACAAAAGCTCCATTCTTAACTGAAATTACTGAGTTTGGAATTGTTATATTTGTAATGCTTTCACATCCCTCAAAAGCACTATCACCAATTGAAGTAACTGTATTCTGAATAGTAACATTCCCACTACAAATTTCTCCATCAATAAGAATACCATTTACAACTACTAATGGATTTTCTTTTCTTTTATTTTCAAGCCATTTGGTTAGACCATAACTAGTAGTTCCAAAAGCATGACTACCTATTGAATTAACGGAGTCAGGAATTATTATTTTTGTAAGATTTGTACACCACATAAAGGTACTTCCACCAATTGAAGTAACAGAATTGGGAATAGTTATTTCTGTAAGGTTTTCACAACCTATAAAAGTTCCAACCTCAATTGAAGTTACTGAATTTGGAATGGTTATTTCCGTAAGACCTCTACACCATGCAAAAGCATAATCACTAATTGAAGTAACAGAATCTGGAATTGTTATTCTTGTAAGATATTTACAATCTGAAAAAGCATATTCGCCAATTGAAGTAACAGAATCTGGAATTGTTATTTCTGTAAGACTATCACAACCAGAAAAAGCTCCACCACTAATTGAAGTAAT
>JALEJO010000109.1 GCA_022769365.1 Oscillospiraceae bacterium
AATGCTGCAATACCGTAAAAACTGCGTGTGAATTTTATAAATGTTGCAAATTCATCACTCTTTACTGTACAGACAGCGAGTATATTACTTTTAGAAATTGCAAGTTCCGATTCAGTTGAATCAGATTTTATAACAGCCGGAACATAAGTTGAATTTCCGTTATCGCCATCTTCAACAGAACTTATGTATCTTATGGCTGTAGTACCGTCATTAAGTCTGCAAAGGATTTTTGTTCCTGCCGTCAAAGCGGTGTTATTGTCAATGGCTTTTGAAATAACCGCCGTTCCCTGATTGATGTCAGGTTCCATTGAATCATCTTCCTGTATTGTTACATAGTACCCGAAAAGGTGTGGAGTGGAACTTAGTGTAAATACAAGATTTGTAATAAGTGCAGCAGCAATAATCAATAGCAGAAGTATTACTATTATAACTGACAGCACAGGATTTCTTTTTTTACTCATTTTTTGTACCTTCCTTATATAGTGTAGATTAAATACCATACTATTATAGCATATTATTTCTTAAAATTCAATCGTTTTTGCAAAAAAAATAATATTTTTTTCAGTATGATGTATAGTGAATACAATATAAAAATGTAGTATTTTATCAAATAACAGCTTATTGCATTAAACTATATATTTTTTATATAGTTTAAATAGCAAAAACAATCTTAATATTGAAGCTTGATACCAATATTTTGTTGTATTGTATTGACATTTAAAGTGCTATGTTGTATAATAATAACTGTAAAAACAAGCGAATACAGCGAAAAAACGACTTTTTTAAACGTATTTGCTTCAATTTACTTTATTTATATATTATAGTAGTTTTTAATTTGAATTTTATGAGGTACTGAATGTATAAAGAAACAAAAAAACAACGTTTTGATAAGGTATCAGTTGCAAGAACTCAGAAAATAATAGATATGATAAGGCTTCTTGGAAACTGTTCCAACAAAAACAATTATTCATACGATGAAAAAGATGCTATGATGCTTTTTCAGCAGATTGAAAATGCACTTGATGATGCGAGAGCGTGTTTTAATTTTTCAAAAACAAAATCTTCTATGGACAAATATAAGGAAATTTTTGAAACGGAATACACGTGGCTTAAAGGTTTTATGCGTAATGTTGACAGATACGGAAACAAAAGTGCAATGTTTTTCCCTTTGGAAAATAAACAATGGACTTATAGCGAATTGAACGTTGACGCAAATAAATTTGCCAATGCATTAATCAGGAACGGAATCAGAAAAAGAGATGTTATTTTCTGTCAGATGAAAAACAGTCCTGAATTTGTTTTCGGATACATAGCGTCCCACAAAATAGGTTCGGTTTTTGCACCTATAAATTACAGGCTTGCACCTGCTGAAACGGCTGAACTCATCAAAAAAAGCAAACCTGAAGTTATTATGATAGACAAATGTCTTGAAGAAGATATAAAAAAGGCAATTGAAATATCAGGTCATAATCCGAAAATGATAATAACTTCCGATTCATCAAGTTCTGTTAAGTCAAATGAAGATAACACACCTCAGGGATTTATAACTTACGAGAGATTTGTTAGTTATTCAAATGAAAATAATCCAGAACTTCCTTATATGCTTAATATGTATGATGAAACAGTAAGACTTTTTACGTCGGGTTCAACGGGAAAGAGCAAAGGTGTTGTTATTACAAGCATAAATGAAGTGCTTTCAGCACATGATGTTATTATGCATTTGCCGCTTAACTGCACGGATATAAGTCTTAATGTAACGCCTTGGTATCACAGAGGCGGACTTCAGGCAGGAGGAATAACTCCGACACTTTATGGCGGCGGTTCGCTTGTTATAATGCCGCATTTTGATGCGAAAAGCTGTCTTAAATATATTGAAAAATATAAACTGACATATGTTATAGGAGTTCCTACTATAATAGAATATCTTTCAAAGATGCAGCAGAGAGAAGGGTATGATATATCATCTCTCAACGGAATAATAGCAATGGGAAGTCCTTTAAACAGAGCGGACTGCATAAGATACCAGAAAATTTTAACACCTAACATTTATAACGGATACGGAACAACAGAAACATTCTGGAACACATTTCTTCGTCCTTTTGATTTGCCTGAAAAGGCAGGAACTTCGGGAATATCGTGCGTTGATGATGATGTGAGAGTTGTTAAGATTTACAAAGATAAAAAAGCTGACCCGAATGACCTTGTTGCAACAGACAATACCGAAATGGGTGAAGTTATAGTCAAGTCACCTGCAAAATCGGCATATGAATATTCAACAGAGGAAGATGAAAAAAGGTCGAGATTTTACAAAGGATTTTTATATACAAGTGATATTGCAACCTGGGATGAAAATCATTATATAACAGTTCAGAGAAGAATTGATAATATGATAAATTCTTCGGGTGAAAATATAAATCCTGAGCAGGTCGAAAAGACCATATGCAGAATGAAAGATATAAAAGATTGCGGAGTTACTTCCGTTCCCGACAAAATCAGAGGCGAGGTTGTTACAGCCTATATTGTTAAAAATTCGCCTAATGTTGATGCAAAGAAAATCGACAGATTCTGTAAGGAAAGCATATATCTTGCAAATTACAAAAGACCGAGGTATTACCGCTTTGTTCAGGAAATACCTGAACTGTCTGAAAAAGTTAAGGACAGAAATATATTGAAACAAATGGCAAAGGAAGACATGGAAAACGGATTGCTTATAAGAGTTTAACAAAGCAGTTCAATGCAGAAAGGAAAATTAAAATGGATTTTTTATTAAAAAAGTATCTCCCAAGAATTGAATTCGACAGCTATGAAGATTTTAAGGAAAACTTCAAAATAAACGTTCCTGAAGATTTTAACTTCGGTTTTGACGTTGTTGATGCATGGGCAAAGGAAGAACCTGAAAAAATGGCTCTTGTATGGTGCAATGACCATAATGAAGAAAAGAAATTTACTTTTACAGATTTATCAAAGCTTTCAAACAAGGCAGCAAATTATTTCAAGTCACTTGGAATTAAAAAAGGCACAGTTGTAATGCTTATTTTAAGAAGAAGATGGGAATACTGGGTATGTGCAACAGCACTTCACAAAATTGGTGCAATACTTATTCCTGGTTCACTCCAGCTTACAACAAAAGACCTTGTTTTCAGAGGAAATGCAGCACAGATTCACACAATTATCTGTATAGATGATGATTTTGTTGTTGAACAGGTAAACGGTGCTTTTGACAAGGTTGAATCACTTAAAAACAGACTTGTTGTCGGTGGTGGCAAGCGTGAAAACTGGATTTCTTTCAATGAAGAAATGGAAAAATATTCAGATGAATTTCCACGTCCTACAGGTGAAGAGGCAACAAAGTGGAATGATACAATGCTTGTTTACTTCACATCAGGCACAACAGGTATGCCAAAGTCAGTAATGCACAACTTCGCACATCCTTTCGGTCATATCATAACAGCTAAATATTGGCAGCAGGTTCAGGAAAATAAACTTCATATGAGTGTTTCAGATTCAGGCTGGGCAAAGTTCGGCTGGGGCAAGATATATGGTCAGTGGCTCAGTGGTGCTGTTATATTTGCCTATGATATGGATAAATTTATTCCTAAGAATCTTTTGCAGAAAATGCAGGATTACAAGCTTACAACATTCTGTGCACCTCCTACAATGTACAGATTTATGCTTCAGGAAGATGTTGCATCATATGATTTGTCAAGCATTCAGAATTTTGCAACAGCAGGTGAACCGCTTAATGCAGAAGTTTTCAACAAGTGGAAGAAAGTTACAAACGGCGGAATAATAAGAGAAGGTTTCGGTCAGACAGAAGGAAACGTACTTCTTGCAACATTCCCATGGGTTGAACCAAAGCCGGGTGCACTCGGAAAGCCGTCACCTCTTTATGATATAAAGCTTTTAAAAGAGAACGGAGAAATTGCAGGACCAAATGAAGAGGGTGCAATTATAGTTGATAATATAGATAAATTCTATCCGGCAGGTCTTTTTGTAGGCTATTATAAGAATCCTGAAATGACAAAAGAAGTTCTCGGTGGAAGATATTATAATCTTCACGATATGGCGTATGCAGATGAAGAAGGATATTATCACTTTGTCGGCAGAAATGATGATGTTATCAAGTGTTCAGGCTACAGAATAGGACCTTTTGAAGTTGAAAGTGCCGTTCTTGAACACCCTGCCTGTGTTGAATGTGCCATAACAGCCGCTCCAGACCCTATAAGAGGACAGGTTGTAAAGGCTACAATTGTACTTGCAAAGGGATATGAACCAAGTCCTGAGCTTGTTAAGGAGATTCAGAACCACGTTAAGCATACAACTGCACCATACAAGTACCCAAGAATAGTTGAGTTTGTTGATGAACTTCCAAAGACCCTTGGCGGAAAGATTAAGCGTGCAGAAATCAGAAAAGATAATTACAGCAAATAATTTCTTAATTTAAGTTGATATATAGAGTGTTGTGTTGAAATATACGCAGCACTTTATTTTTTTAATAAAAAGATATAGATATAAAACTTGATTGATGTTTTAAAATATGTTATAATACTATTATAAAATATAGTAAAGGTGGCGTATATAATGAAAATAGCTGAAAGTATAAAGAAAATTAAAATCACAAATATTATTCTTTTGACTATTGCAGGAATAATAAATGCGTTTGGAGTTGTTGTTTTTCTTGCTCCCGTTAAACTCTATGACAGCGGCATTTCAGGAACTTCAATGCTTATATCTCAGGTCACACCTTCGTGGTGCAGTTTGTCATTGATACTTATTTTGCTGAACGTTCCTGTTTTTATTTTCGGATTGAAGAAAAAAGGGCTGCTTTTTACAGTCTATGCTATATATGCAGTACTTATATATTCATTATGTGCATGGATAATTACAGATATTTTGCCTGTTGATGTGAGTATAGTTTCACCACTGGCAGGAAAAGACTTGTTTTTGTGTGCAATATTCGGCGGAATAATATCGGGTTGCGGAAGCGGTATGGCAATAAGATTCGGCGGTGCAATAGATGGAATTGATATTGTTGCAGTTATATTTTCAAAAAAGATGGGTTTGAGCGTCGGAACTTTTGTAATGATATATAATGTCATTTTATATATCATATGCGGATTTGTGGTAAACAGTTGGATTCTGCCATTATATTCGATAGTAACATATGCAGCAGCTTCAAAAACAGTTGATTACATAGTTGACGGTTTTGACAGAGCGAAAGCGGCGATAATTATAACAATCAAGCCTGATAAAGTCTGTGCGGCATTATCTGAAACTTTTGAAAACGGTATTACAATACTTGATGCGAAAGGTTATTATTCGGGTTCTGAAAAAGGTATGCTGTATTTTGTTTTGAACAGATTTCAGATAGGAACTATGCGTGAAATAGTACACGAAATTGACCCGACTGCCTACATATCAATAAATGATGTTGCAGATATATATTCAGCAAACAACAAAAATTTATAATATATCAACATAATTATTAAAATAAATTAAAGATTGAAATTAATATCTATGATAGAATAAAGTAAAATCTGAAACAAGGCTGTATTTTGCAGTCTTGTTTTTCGTATATAAAGGAGAAAATAAAATGCAGTTAAAAGAGATAACAAAAAAATCAGATGATTATGTAAATGTAAAAAAGCTCTATAACAGGGCATTTCCTGCGGAAGAAAAAGCACCATTCTGGCTGATGATGAAAAAAACTAAAAAAGAAAATGTTGATTTCTGGGGATTATATGATAAAGAGAAGTGGATAGGACTTGCTTATGTAATAAGATATAATGACCTTGCATATCTGTTTTATCTTGCGATTGATGACAGTCAGAGGGGCAAAGGCTACGGAACGAAAGTTATGAAACTGCTTCAAGAAAAATATATGAATTTCAGGCTTTTTCTTGCACTTGAAACGCTTGACAAAAATGCTGATAACTATAATGAAAGAGTGAAAAGACATAATTTTTACAAAAGGGCAGGACTAACAGAATTGCCATATCATTTAAGAGAAGCGATGGTTGTTTATGATATAATGGGAACAAACGGAAAAATTGAACCAGAAGAATACGGAGCATTAATCAGCGATTATATAGGCGGATTTTTATCAAAGATATTTAAAATGAGAATAGAAAAGTAAAATACAGCAACTATTTATATGTCAAAAGCAACAAAAATAATTAAAAAACGATATAAAAATCCGAAAACAGTGCCAAAAATCAAAAAAAGTCTTGACAAAGAGGAAGAGGTGTGATATAATAAATAAGCTGTCTGTTGAGGCACAGAGTTTTGGGAAGGTAAGTAGTTAGATTGAGCGGGAGTTCACAGAATGTTTACTTGACAAAACGGAGGAAATGTGATAAAATAGAGAGGCTGTCACAAAGAAAAGTTAAGGAAAGAAAACAGTTCATAAATTGTTTACTTGACAAAAGCTTTGAAATGTGATATAATAAAGAAGTTGCAGCGATAAAAACTGTGACTTAAAGTATCCTGAAAATTGAACAATGAGCGAAGAAAGTGTAGAATTACATTTACAAGAAAGACCCTTGGGTGCTGAAGGAATTCAGTACTGAAAGAAAATTCCTAAAAAAATGAAGAGGAATTGAGTTTTTAAAAAAGAGTAAT
>JALEJO010000006.1 GCA_022769365.1 Oscillospiraceae bacterium
TCATAATCATACATTTTTCCTGTTCCCGAAATAGTCAAAACCCCATCATCACTTAAAGAATAATAAACATTATCTCCACATTTTCCAGATGATGGCATTTCATCTTCCGCATTTGCAACAATAACATTATCCTTTACAAAATCAACCATTGTACTGCTGAAAGGCAAACTTGCACAAAGCATAGTCGCACCAACTGCCGCTGAAATTATTTTTTTGAGTTTCATTATCCAACTCTCCTTACATAAAATTTGTTGTAATTTTGAATTACATAATAAATTATACATCAAAAAAAAAAAAAAAAATGATGACTTGTGTGTTAAATTATTGTAAATTGTAAGAAATATAAAAAACATGAAGAATAATCGTCTGAAACATGTTTTTTGTCTATTAATTCAGAAAAAAAATGAGTTTACAATCTAACTTTTTAAATAAATTTTCTTGACAAACAACGATTAATATAGTATAATATGTTCATATGTAATATCAACTTATAAAAACTTTTGGGAGGTATTTTACAATGAGCAAAAATTTAGCCATGAAAATCATGGCAGCAGTTTCAGGTGCAGCAATGCTCTGCACATCTGCATCAATCTCTTCATTCTCCGTTTCAGCCGATAGTTCATCGGACGGAATAGTTTTCAAAGCGGATTTTGAAGACGGTGATGTTTCAGCATTTTCAAAAAGAGGCGATACAGATACAAGTGTAATCGCTGTTGCAGAAGAAGACGGTAACAAATATATGTCTGTTACAGGACGTACAAAGAGTTGGAATGGCCCGCAGATTTGTCTTGATGACTATTGCGAACCTGGTGAACAGTATATAGTCACAGCTGACGTAAAAACAGCTTGGTACGGTACTGTTACAATGTCTATGCAGAAAAATTACAGCGGCGGCGATGCAAAATATTCAAATATCACGTCAAAAGTAAGTCAGGGCAGTTGGGAATCATATGATGAAACAACAATTACAATGCCTGCCGATTGTGAAAGCACATATCTTTATTTTGAATGTTCAGATGCAGGCTGTGATGTTAACATCGATAATGTTGTAATTAAAAAAGTTCCTGATGTTGAAATTGAAGATATTGCACCTTTAAAAGATGTTTTTGCAAAATATTTCAAGCTGGGTACAGCTTGTACAACAGATGAAATTTCATCAAAAACAAATCAGAAACTTGTTAAAAAACATTTTAACAGTATGACACTCGGAAACGAACTCAAACCTGATGCAATACTTGATAAAGATGCAACAATTGCCGCAATGAATAATGGCGACAAAGATAATCCTCAGGTAAATCTTGCAAGTGCAAGGTCTACTCTTAATTTCTGCCGTGACAACAACATACCTGTAAGAGGTCATGTTCTTGTTTGGCATCAGCAGACACCTGACTGGTTCTTCAGAGAAGATTATGATTCAAGCAAGAATTTCGTTTCAAAGGAAGAAATGCTTGTTCGTCTTGAAAACTATATAAAGAATGTTTTCGCAGCAGTCGAAGAAGAATATCCAACAGTTGATTTCTATGCATGGGACGTTGTAAACGAATGCTGGACTGATGACGGAAAGCCAAGACAGGGCGGTGCAAATAACGGCAGTCAGGAAACCTCACCTTGGGTAGCAATTTTTGGCGATAACTCATTTATTAAAGAAGCATTTAAAATTGCAAAGAAATATGCACCTGAAGGATGCAAGCTTTACTATAACGATTTTAACGAATATATGCCTGGCAAAACAAAGGCTATGATTGAAATGGCAGAAGATATAAATTCAGATGGTCATTATATCGATGGTCTTGGTTTACAGTCACATCTTGATGCAAGAAGTGGTTCAGATGCATTCCCATCAATTTCAGCTTATGAAAAAGCTTTGAAACAGTTCTGCGAAACAGGTCTTGACATTCAGATAACAGAACTTGATGCAACAACAAGCGATACTTCAGAAGAAGGATTCAAGAAACAGGCTGAATACTACAAAGGCATAATGAACCTTGCAGTTAAATATTCAGATAATATTTCAGCAGTTGTTTTCTGGGGAACAGTTGATTCAACAAGCTGGAGAGCTTCAAAATATCCACTTCTTTTCGATAAGAATTTCCAGGCAAAACCTGCATATTATTCAATAATCGAAGATATTGACTACACACCAACAGAACCTACTTCAGAAGAAAAGCCAACTGAAACAGAACCAACAACAGAATCTGAAACGACAGTAGACCCTTATGAAAACTATGGTGATGTTAATTCAGACGGCGTTACAAATATAACAGACGTTGTTGCACTTCAGAAGTATATTATTAAAGATTACGACAAAAAGATTTCCTCATATTCAGATGTTAATCGTGATGGAAAAGTAAACGTTATTGACCTTGCACTTCTTAAATATTTTGTAGCTAATGGTGCACCTGAAAACATTGATTAATTTTAATAAGTAATAATAAAAAATCACCTCAGAAGTATTTAACCTCTGAGGTGATTTTTATTTTAGAAAGATGTAAGTTTTTTAAGGAAGTTTTGTGTTCTTTGATTTTTCGGATTATCAATAACTTCTTCAGGTGTTCCGTCTTCAACTATAAGACCGCCGTCCATAAATACAACTCTGTTTGAAACGCTTCTTGCAAACTCTATTTCGTGAGTTACAATAATCATTGTCATTTTTTCTTTTGCGAGTTCTTTAAGTATTTTCAGGATTTCGGAAGTAAGTTCAGGGTCAAGTGCTGATGTTGGTTCATCAAAGAAAAGCATTTTAGGGTTCATTGCTAATGCTCTTGCAATTGCCGCTCTCTGATGCTGACCGCCTGAAAGCTGACAAGGGTAGTAATCGCCTTTGTCGGCAAGCCCAAGCTTTTCAAGCAAACCCCTTGCTTCTGCTTCAACTTCATTCTTATTTCGTTTCTGAACGTGTATAGGAGCGTCACAGATGTTCTTCATAAGAGTATAGTGTGGAAAAAGATTGAAATTCTGGAAAACGAGTCCAAAAGTTGACTGCAATTCTCTGAGTGTTTTTTTATCTTCGTAAACAGGAACACCGTTTGGACTTGAAACGGCAGTTTTACCGCAATAGCTTATGCTGCCGCCATCTGTTGTTTCAAGCATTGAAAGGATTCTTAAAAAAGTTGATTTACCTGAACCGGAAGGTCCGAGTATTGATATTATATCATTTTCCTGAACAGTAAGACTTATATCTTTAAGTACCTGTAAATCACCGAAATTTTTCTTTATATTTTTAACTTCAAGTAAATTCATAACAATCTCCTTATCTGAAATAATTCATTTTCTTTTCGATATGGTCCATAGCAAATGCAACTATAAAGTTGAATATGTAGTAGAAAACACCTGCTATAAACAATGGAAGAATTGTTGTTTGTGCTGCTGCAACCTGTTTTGCAATTGTAAACATTTCTGTATATGCAAGTGCAAAAGCAAGAGATGTATCTTTCACAAGAGTTATAACTTCATTTGTAACAGAAGGCATTATATTTCTCGCCATTTGTGGGAAGATAATGCGGAAAAATGTCTGCGATTTACTGTAACCAAGAACTTTACAAGCCTCATATTGTCCCTGCGGTACTGCCTGAATACCTGAACGGTATATTTCAGCAAAATATGCGGCATAGTTTAAAGAAAATCCTATTATAACAGCATAGAATCTGTAGCTTGATGAAAGAGTTATACCAAAAACATAATATGGTCCGAAGAAAACAACAAGCAATTGAAGCATAAGAGGAGTTCCGCGAACTATTGAAATATAAAGCTTTACAAGCCACTGCAAAGGTTTAAATTTGCACATTCTTCCCGAACAAACAAGAAGTCCGAGCGGAAGAGAAAAAATAAGCGTTAAAATAAATATTGAAAGTGAAGCAAGAAGTCCTTTTGAAATCTGCAATGTCATATTCAGAAGCTTGCTTCCGAAACTTTCCTTTTCAGTGTCGTTTTCATCGGTATTTATAACAGAAGCATCAGAAGGAGTATCATCTGCTGAAAGGCAAACGCTGTCTTCAAGACCCCAGTCTGTTGCAATTTTTTCAAAAGTTCCGTCGTTAAGCATTTCAATCAAAGAGTCTTGAACTTTATCACGGAGTTCTGTATTTCCAAGCTTGAAACCAATTCCGTATTTTTCAGTTGAAAGACGGTCGTCAAGCATTGTGAACTTGTTTCCTCTTGATTTTATTTCATAATTTGCAACACCAATATCCATACATATGGCATCAACTGCACCTGATTCAAGATTTAAAAATGCACTGTTATAATCGCCAACCTGCTGTAAATCGGCAAATTCTGAACAGAGTTTTTTATTTTCTTCTGAGGCATCGTCACCCTCAAGTGCTGCAAGTGCTGAACTGTCT
>JALEJO010000136.1 GCA_022769365.1 Oscillospiraceae bacterium
AGTCTTTACGATAAAGGACTTCTTGACGGAATTGGAATGCAGTCACACATTTCAGCCGAAAAAGATGGTTTCACAGGTGTTGCTAATTATACAGCAGCACTTCAGAAATATGCTTCAATTGGATGTGAAGTTCAGATAACAGAACTTGATATTTCGCTTGACAGCGGTAAATATTCTTTGTCAGAGCAGGCAGATAAATATAAAGCTATATTTAAAGCTGCTATGAATATAAATGACGGAAATTATCCTGGAAAGGTTACAGCCGTATGTATATGGGGACCAAATGACGCTAACTCATGGCTTTCATCAGGAAGTAATGCTCTTCTTTATGATTCATCAAATAATCCAAAACTCGCTTATACAGAGCTTACTGGAATGATTGACAAGTCACAGTGGGGTGATGGTTCAAAATATAATGGTGGTTCATCAGGTAGTAAAGATCCAGAACCAAATGAATATGGCTGGTATTTCCACGATTCGTTTGACGAAGATGAATGTTTATGGTCGGAACGTGGAAGCGTTAAAATGGAACTTAGCGGAAGAAAGCCTTATATGGGTTCAAATTCACTACTCTGCTCTGAAAGAACGGATGCATGGAACGGTGTTCAGAAGGAATTAAGTACAAGAATGTTTGTACCAGGAAAATCTTACAGTTTCAGTTCAGCTGTTGGGTACCTTGATGGTGATTGTGATAAAGCAGATTTTTCTATGACACTTCAATACAAGGATTCAAGTGATGAAACACATTATGTTAATATCGCAACTGTAACAGCGACTAAAGGTAAGTACGCACAGCTTGCCAATAGGTCATTTGAAATACCTTCTGACGCTGTTTCAATGCAGCTTGTTATTGAAACATCAAAGGAACTTGTTAATTTCTATGTTGATGAAGTAATAGGTGCTGTAGACGGTACAGGTATACTTTTTAAAGAAGAAGAAGACCCGACAACAGAACCTTCAGTAGAGGAGTATATCAAGGGTGATGTTGATGGAAACAAGTGTATTAATGTTATTGACCTTTCGATGATAAAGAATTTTGCTGTAAATGGTGGCGGAAATTCTGCATCAGATGTTAATGATGATGGTAAAACTGACATAACAGATGTAGTTCTTATGCAGAAATATGTTTTAGCAATTATAGATAAATTTCCAAGTGAAGTAAAAAAACTTGATGATGCAGAAATGAACAATATTTTCTCATCTGTTAATCTTGCTTCAGGATATAAGAAAGATGGTGAGAACAACCCTGTTTACACACAGCGTTTTGGTGCAGATCCTGGAGTAATGGAATATAACGGAAGAGTTTATCTTTATACAACAAATGATGTTATAGAATATGATTCAAATGGAAAAATAGTTGAAAATACTTATGCTAAAGTGAATAAAATCAATTGTTTTTCTTCTGCTGATATGGTAAACTGGGAAGACCATGGTGCAATTGAAGTTGCAGGTACAAATGGTGCTTCAAAGTGGGGAAGTAACTCATGGGCACCCTGTTCGGCACACAAAAAGATAAATGGAAAAGAACAATTTTTTCTTTATTATGCAAATGGTGGTAACGGCATAGGCGTTCTTACATCAGACAGTCCTACAGGACCTTGGAAAGATCCTCTTGGCAAAGCGCTTATTTCACGTGCAACTCCTAACTGTGGAAATGTCACATGGCTTTTTGACCCTGCTGTTATGGTAGATGATGACGGAACTGGTTATCTTTGTTTTGGAGGTGGTGTTCCTGAAGGACAGAATGCAAATCCGGGAACTGCAAGAATAGTTAAGCTTGGAAGCGATATGATAAGCATTGAGGGTACACCAACAACAATAGATGTTCCTTATCTTTTTGAGGATTCGGGAATAAACAAAATAGGTGACAAATACTATTACACATATTGTTCAAATTGGAAAACAGATGGCAATCAATATGGTTTGTCTGGTGGAGCAATACAGTATATGGTAAGTGACAATCCTATGGGACCTTATACATATGGTGGTCAGCTTTTTGCAAATCAGGGTAATTTCTTCGGACTTTACGGAAATAATCATCACTCAATTGTTAATTTTAAAAATCAGCTTTATTTATTTTATCATGCAAGGGCAGTTGAATCTGCAATGGGAATAGATGGTAATTACAGAAGTACACAGGTTGATAAAATAACAATGTCAGGG
Organism: Oscillospiraceae bacterium; assembly: GCA_022769365.1. GTDB lineage: Bacteria > Bacillota > Clostridia > Oscillospirales > Ruminococcaceae > Ruminococcus_C. The sequence goes on from JALEJO010000136.1 coordinate 2,164, forward strand.
ACAAAGATGGAAGCAGTAAAGGGAACTATGACAGGAATATCACAGCTTTCAACAGTTAATCCATATACAACGCAGCAGGCTGAAATGATGTCTGATCAGGGTGGTATAGAGGTCAATAATACAGGCAATACAACAGTAAGCTGCAACAAAGGTGACTGGATAAAGGTTTCAGGTGTTGATTTTTCAAAGGGTGCTTCAAAAATAACTGTTAAGGCAACATCTAAAAAAGATACATATATAAAAATAGTTTCAGGAAGCAAAACAGGAAAAGTTGTAGGTTATGTTAAAGTTCCGGCAAATAGTAATGGAGAAATTACATATGGCATAAATAATATCAGCGGAAAAAATGACATATATTTCATTTTCAGTGATGATATAGAATTCGACAGCTGGTGTTTCAAATAATTTAAGTTTTTTAGGTTAGCTAATATTACATAAAAGGCATTCTTCAATTTTATTGGAGAATGCCGATTTTGTTTTTATTTTGCCATTTCGTCTGCCTGTTTTAAAATGTCATTAAATTGATTCCTGTTTTCAATAAACATTTTGACTGTTTCAGAAAATAACTTTGAAGCAGGTTTCACAATAGTAAAACCTTTGTAAGCTGATTCCATACTCATCATCTGAAACTTTATTCCTGCAAAAGTTCTAAAATTATCATCAATTTTAATGCCGCGATTTTCAGCGATTTTTCTAAGTTTTTTTGATACTGTTTCAATAGCTGTTTCTTTTGAAATTTTGCCATCATTACATTTGATATAGTAATCAAGTAAAATGGCTGCCTCAAATTTGTCAAATAATATTCTTTTTGCCATAGATTACCGCCATTTTAAACACATTTAAAATTCATTAAGAGATTTGCAAATGGTCTGTATGTAGGAATTTCTGAGCTTGAATCAGATGAATAATACGGACTTAACTTTAATGAAGTTTCTTTTTTCATTTTTATAAATAATAGAGCGGTATTTTCAGCATCAACAAGTCCATCATGAATATTTTCATCAAATTGTATATCTGCAATAATTAATGCCTCTGAAAGATTATATATTTTTGAAGAGTTCATTTTTTCACTAAATTCTTTTTGGCAGTCTTCCCAATTTTCAATGTAACTGCCAAGCAAAGGACTATCTATCTCTTTGCTGTTTAGTTCTTTTAATATTTGATGTTTGTCACTTTCACTCCATGAAACAATAGTTGCATCTTCAGGAATCCATTTTACAAAGTTTTCAATTGCCTCTTTTATTACAGGTGCATCTGCTATATCTGAATCGTTTATTCCTGTAAGATTTTTTATAAAATCGTCTAAAACCCCAAATTCAGGCGAAACATATGTTTGAAAAGTATCAACTATTTTTAAATTTTCATCAATTAAAGCTGCACCTATTTCAATTATTTCATTTCGGCAACAATATTTCTTGCTTCTTTTTGAACGTGGTACATTACACATTTCAAGATCAATAATTACATATTTTTTATTACTCATTTTTATTTATCCTCCAATATTTTATTTTGTCATTTAATGTATATTTATATTATATCATATCAGATATTCAAAAATTTTATAACTAAAAATATTTTCAAAAAAATTACTTTTATTTTGTAATCTCAAGTTTTGCATTTCCGTCATCATCTATTTTTAATCTAAGAGTTTTTATATATCGGTTGTAGAAATTTTGAATTTCATTTTCGGAAGCATCAATTCTTGCTTCCTGATATATATGCTGTGCAAGTTCTTTTGCATTGAGATACAGAAAATCAGGAAGATATTTTTCTAAAATATTTATCAGAACAGCTTTTTTTAATTCCTCAATGTTGCCTGTGCAGAAATCATCAATTGAACAATAATAAATATCACGCTCAGATAAAGCTTGTTTAATTGCCTGACCGCATTTTTGATATTCATACATAACAAGAAAATGTGCTTTAGGAAGGGAAGAAATAAGACCCCAGTAATCAGAATCACTTGAAACAAGAATAAAAGAAGATATTCCGTTTTCATAATAATCTTTGCAAACGCCTGCTGTCATTTTAATATCAACAAGAGATTTCTGATCCATAACTCGTTCAACTTCAATATGTTCAACCGGAATATTTGTAAATTTATAAATCCAATCCCAACCACTGCTTGTATGAGAATCATCATATAAAACTATCTTTTCAATTTTAGAAAGTTCATCCTGATTTAAATTTTTTAGAACACCATAAAGTTTATATACATCAGAATTTTCACAATCAACAGCAATTGCCGTTTTGTAGCTGTCGTTTATAAAATCATAAATATTGTTTTTTGTTTCCTCATGGGCATCTTTAAATTTGCTTGTGTCAGTAAATACATCATTATGCATTTTATAAATAGTATTTAAAAATTTACCGTCGGAGTAGATAATACTTCCGCAATCAGTAGGAATCCAGTGAATATACATTTGAAATGGGTAATATTCGATATTTTCCATATATTTTTTAAATTCACTAACTAAAACTCCTTTTTTTGTATAACCTGGAATGATGAAAAGATCTTTTATATATTCCCAATTTACCCAGTCAGGAAATAATTCTGAGCATTTATCAATATTATCATGTATTAATTTTGAAAAATCAAGGGCATATTTTTCAGATCTGTAATTAACTTTTATAATTTCATATCCCCATTTTTCAAGCTGTTTGATATTGTCAGCATCATACCAATCTAATCTGTTTATATTTTTAAGATTAAAACGCATTTCATCATCTGTTTTTTTGAATTTCAACATTAATGTTGTTCTTAATTTGCAAAGATAACGAATTGTTGTGGCATCTTGATTCTGATAAAGTGATTCAAGTAAATCGTGACATTCTTCATCAAAACACTCCTTGACAATATGTTTTCTAACACCAATTAAATATGCAATTGTTGCACAAATATCTTTTGTATCAACTCTCATAAAATAAAAGCCTCCTTTAAAGTTTTTATATAATATACTATTATAACACGTATATTGCTAAAATTCAATACAAAATGTATAAATTATTTTGACAAATTAAAAAAGTTGACACAAAAATGGTTTTATGATATAATTACAGCAATTGTAAAAAACTATAAGTTTGAAAGGATAAAAATATGAGAAGAAATGACCGTGAAATTACTGATAAAAACAAAATAAAAGAAATAATATCAAAATCCAAAGTATTGCATTTAGGATTATTTGATGAAATTTATCCGTATATTGTTCCGCTGCATTTTGGATATGAATTTTCAAATGATACAATTTTTCTTTTTGTGCATGGAGCAAAAGAAGGACATAAGATTGATTTAATAAATAAAAATCCTAATGTATGCGTTGAATTTGAGTGTGATGTTAAACAGGTTTCAGGAGGAGATATTCCTTGCAGATATGGTTCAGAATATGCTTCAATTATAGGAAGGGGAAAGGCAGAAATTGTTGAAGATTTGCAGGAAAAAATAAAGGGATTAAATTTGCTTATGGAAAATCAGACAGGACACAGCTTTGAGTTTAACGAAAAAATGGCTGATTCAGTAGCTGTAATAAAAATAACATTGAATGATTATACAGCAAAAGCAAGGCAATAAATAAATTATTTTCTATTTATATAAAAAAATCTATTAATATACAGAAAAAAGAGTAAAGTTTTGACAAAATAGAATAATTATTGTATAATTAAATAAATATATTAATAAGGAGTCATTATGGACAAGCATAATTTTTATATAGGTGAAAGCTTTGATGCATATGATTATTTTGGAGCACATATAGAGAAAAAAGGTGCAACATTCAGGGTATACGCTCCTAATGCTGAAAAAGTCTGCCTTATTGGCGAATTTAATGATTGGAAAGAAGAAGAAATGTTTCAGCTTGAACAATCAGGAATTTTTGAATTGGTTCAGTTAAAAGCGGAAGCAGGAATGATGTATAAATATGTTATATATTCACCTCATTCAAGAGTTGAACATTGTGATCCATATGGTTTTTCAATGGAATTAAGACCTAATTTTGCATCTATTGTATCTGATTTAACTTATAGATTTACTGATAAAAAATGGATGGAAAGCCGTACAAGATGTTACGATAAGCCGATGAATATATACGAAATGCATATGGGTTCATGGAAGCATAACCCTAAAGATAAAGAAAATGGCTGGTATAAATATGACGAGCTCATTCCTCTTCTTATACCATACTTAAAGGAGAATGGTTATACACACGTTGAATTTATGCCGCTTTCAGAACATCCGTTTGACGGTTCGTGGGGATATCAAAATACAGGATTTTTTGCACCTACTTCAAGATATGGTACTCCTTTACAACTTAAAAAGCTCATTAATGCACTTCATAAAGAGGGGATAGGGGCAGTTATTGACTTTGTTCCGGTTCATTTTGCAGCCGATTATTATGGTTTAAAAGAATTTGACGGCACAAGACTTTATGAACATCCTGCATGTGATGTTGGAAACAGCGAATGGGGTACGTATAATTTTGCATATTCAAGAGGTGAAGTATGCTCATTTATACAGTCAGCAGCAAACTTCTGGCTTGAAGAATATCACTTTGACGGAATAAGAATGGACGCTATAAGCAGGGCCATTTACTGGCGTGGTGACCCTCAGAGAGGCGTTAATAATGAAGCAGTGGCATTTTATAAAAAAATGAACGAAGGGCTTCACAGACTTCATCCAAACGTATTTATATGTGCAGAAGATTCAACTTCTTTCCCTGGTGTAACAAATCTTTCACCTGAAAATTCCCTTGATTTCGACTATAAATGGGATATGGGCTGGATGAATGATACACTTGACTATTTCAGAAGTTTTCCTTGGTCAAGAAAAGACCAATACGATAAGCTTACATTTTCAATGATGTATTTTTATAATGAAAGATACCTTCTTCCGTTTTCACACGATGAAACAGTTCATGGAAAAGCAACCATTGTTCAGAAAATGAACGGCGAATATGAAAATAAATTTTCACAGGCGAGAGCTATGTATATGTATATGTATATACACCCTGGAAAAAAGCTGAATTTTATGGGCAACGAACTTGGAATGCTTCGTGAATGGGACGAAAAACAGGAACAGGATTGGGATTTACTTAAATATCCTATGCATGATTCATTTAGAAATTATATTTTTGAATTAAATAAACTTTATGAGAAATATGATGCTTTTTACTACGATTACGACCCGCTTAATTTTGAATGGGCAGATATTTCAGACAGAGAACACTCTGTTTACTCAATAGTAAGAAAAAGCAGAGATTATGATATTCTTGCAATATTCAACTTTGATGGAATTGAAAGAAAAGATTATGAGCTTAAAATTCCTGGAAAAGCTAAGTTGCTTTTGTGTTCTGATTGGGATACATACAGCGGAAAAACAAATCATAAAGACACAATTTTTACTCAGAAAGAAGATGTTTTGGGTAATCTTGTTCTTAAAATGGATATACCTGCATTCAGTGGAACAATGTTCTATATTGAAAATAAGAAATAATATTTATTGCCCTTTGTTTCAAAAGGGCAATTTTAATTTATGTAGTACAAAATTTATATTATTTATTAAGATAAATAAAAGTCTACACAAAACACTTGACTTTATGATAAAATTATGGTATAATATGCTATATTGGTATGTAATATTAGTAAACTTAAATAAGGAGTTGGTTTTATATGAAGAATATAAAGAAGAAACTGTGTGCGGCAACAGCAGCTGCTACAGTGGCTGTAAGCGGATTAACAGCATCATTTGCTTCAGGCAGTTTGTCGGCTAAAGCGGCTGATATAAGTTTTGGTGATGCATTGAAAATGTCACTTTACTTTTATGATGCAAATAAGTGTGGTAACGACGTAACAGGAAAGGCTTTAACTTGGAGAGAAAACTGTCATACTTATGATTCAAAAGCTTCTCTTAATTCGGCAGAGGGCTTGTCAGCAGCATCTAAAGCAGCGATTATGGAAGCAAATGGCGGTTTAGATACAGTTGACGTTTCAGGTGGTTATCATGATGCAGGTGATCATCTGAAATTTACTGTAACAATGGGATTTTCAGCAACTTGTCTTGGCTGGTCTTATTTCAATCATCCTGATGCATACAAAAAAACAGGCAGTGAAGCACATCTTCTTGAAATATTAAAAGAAAATGCTGACTACTTTATGAAAACAACTTACCTTGACAGCAATGATGAAGTTGTTACATTCTGTTATATGGTTGGTACAGATGATGACCATAGTATCTGGACATCACCTGAAGTACAGACTTATAATAGAAAAACATATTGGGCAGATGCTTCACATCCGTCAGCAGATGCAGCAGCAGAATCAGCAGCAGCTCTTGCGACAATTTCTCTTGCGTTTGCGGATAAGAATGCAACATATTCAGCTGAATGTTTAAAATATGCGAAAGCACTTCAGAAATTTGCAGCAAAATATCCTTCAGCATCATATGACGGAGTTGGAAGTTATTATAGTTCAGGAAGTCAGGAAGATGATGTTGCTTTTTCAGAAGTATGGGTGAAAATTGCAGAAAATGGCGGAACATTGCCATCTGACTACACTCCTAAATATGCACCAAAAGACGGCGTATACAATGGCAGTATATACGATTATTGGGTATTCTCATGGGATAAAGTATGGGGCGGATATGCTGCATTACTTTCACAGTTTGGCGTAGGCGGTTCAACATACACAAACGAAGTTAAATTTGAAATGGATAAACTTGTAAATAATCTGTCACAGGCATATTATCCTGTAGGCGGAGGCTGGGGTGCTTCACGTTATAATTGTGCATGGCAGATGTATGCACTTGAATATGCAAGAGCAACAGGCAATGATTCATACAACGAATACGCAAAAAAGCAGATGGAATATCTTTTAGGAAATAATCCTCAGGGAAGAAGTTATTTACTTGGATATGGTGATACATGGCCTGTTAATATTCATCATAGAGCTGCTAACCCTGATAAGGCTGCTGCAAAGTATACTTTGTATGGTGCATTAGTTGGAGGTCCAACAGATGCAAATGGTTCATACGAGGATAAAACAGACAGCTATTCATGCACAGAACCTGCACTTGATTATAACGGCTGCTTTGCACTTGCAATAGCAGGACTTTATTCAGTTTACGGCGGTTCAACTGATGTAGCAGATAAGACAATATCAACTGCAAGTGAAATAAATTCAGATTATGTTTTCAGTTATGGCGGAAATGAAAATCCAACAGAACCTACAACTGAAACAACAACTGAAGTTCCAACAGAAACAGTTACTGATAAACCTGATAAACTTGTTGGAGATATAAACTCAGACGGTCAGATTTCAGTTTCAGATGTTGTTTTACTTCAGAGATATATCCTGAAATTTGAAACATTCACAAAAGAAAAATATGAGATTGCTGATATTAATTCAGATAACAAAGTTAATGTAATTGACCTTGCTTTACTTAAAGAAAAATTGAACTAAACGAATCATAAAGCGGTCGGATTTTGATCTGACCGCTTTTTTCATTTAAAAACACTTGCAATTTTTTTAATATTGTAGTATAATATAGTCTTGTGAGTTAAACTCAGAAAAAGCAGAAAGGAAGATAAAAATGGCTGAACTTAAATTTGAAATCACGGAAGAACTTGGTTCACTTGGTGAAACAGCAAGGGGCTGGAATAAGGAACTTAATCTTGTAAGCTGGAACGAACGTGAACCTAAGTACGACATCAGAGACTGGTCTCCTGACCATTCAAGAATGGGAAAAGGCGTTACACTTACAATTGATGAACTTGCCGCCCTCAGAGATATTCTCAATGAGATGAATCTTGATGAATTTTAATTTTTTTGCAGCTGTTTTCAGCTGCTTTTTTGTTTTATACTTGATTTTTTTAATAAAATATGTTATAATAAAAATATAAAATGAAAATTTATATTTTGAGGGATAAAATGGAACACGAAAGAATTATACAAATATACGATTATTTATGTAGATATACAAATAAAAATAAGGGTGTCACAATAAAAGAAATTCAAAATTATTTGTCGCAGAGTGGAAATAGCAAGAATGTTTCTGCGATTACTATTCGCAGAGATATTGACAGGCTCACATCAATGGGCAATGATATTCAGAAGGAAAGTGCTGCACATAATACTTCGATATATAAGCTTTTGAATAAAGGTTTTAATTTTAATGAAATCAGGTTTATTGTAGATTCTATTTCGATAAATAAATTTTTGTCGAGTTCACAAAAGCAGAGTATTATTAAAAAATTTGAAGGAATGTGTTCGGAAGAGGAAATACGTCAGCTTATAAGCAGAATATCATTAAATGGAAGAAGTTCACCATCTGCAAATCTGCTTGAAAATCTTGAAAAAGTTCATAAAATTATTTCTGAAAAAAGAAAAATAAATTTTGAATATGGCAAATATGATGTGCATAAGGATATTAGATATTACAGCAAAAAAAGAGAAATTATTCCTTGCAGGGTTATTTATTTTGATGAGCGTTTTTATCTGAAATGTTATAATGAAGAAACCGATTCAGGGCGTACATACAGGATTGACAGAATGAAGAATATTGTTGCAGGCGATAAAGTGAAAAAATTACCTGAACTTAAAAAGTATGATGGTGCTGTTATTGATATGTTTGAACCTGATTATTATGAATATGTAACTTTTCGCTTGAAAAAATTTCTTCTTGATGATATGCTTGAAAAATTTGGAAAAGAAAATACTAATACCCGTGAAGATATTGAAAAATCAGATTGTGTAATGGTTAGAGTGAAAATTGGGATAAATGGGAGTTTTTATCGTTGGGTTATGAAATATGGAAGTAATATCGAAATTATTTCACCTGAAAAAGTTAGAAATGGATTTATAGAAGAGCTGAAAAAAGTTTCGGATATTTACAAAAAATAATTTAGTTATAAAATTTTTGAATATCTAAAATGGTATAATAAGTGTGTAGAAAGGGAAGTGTTACAAATGTTTGGTATTATAATGATTATTGTTGCAGTCATTGCTTTGCATGTCTTTTTTTCTATTTGCGATTCAAGTTCAAATAATTATCAGCAGTCAAATTATGACTATGAAAAAGAAGATGATGAATATAAAAGTCACTTATATTTTGGTGAATCTAATGATTATAATGACATAAATGGTTCAGTTTCTCCAACTTTCTTTGATGAATCAAGTAAAAATAATACAAGTTCAAGCCGCCCTGGGGTTTTTGGTGGTACTACATTCCGTGACTCTAATGGTGATAAAATTGGTACGAGTCGTCCTGGAGTATTCGGTGGCAATGTTTATTATGATGAAAACGGACACAAAGAGGGAACAAGCCGTCCGGGAGCATTGGGTGGAACGGTTTATTACGATGAAAAAGGGAAAAAAGTCGGAAAGAGTCGTCCTGGAGTTTTAGGTGGAACGAATTATTATGATGAAGATGGTAAGAAAATAGGTTCAAGCCGCCCTGGAACGTTCGGTGGTACTATATTTTATGATGAAAATGGTAAGAGAAGAGAATAGATTAAGATAAAACCTAAAAATTTAATTTTAAACAACAAAAGCGACCAAGACCATTCTTAGTCGCTTTTATAAACTTATTTAAACCAAATTCAATCTGAAACAGACGAAGTTTTTTCCATTTTCTTTTTTATTTCGTGGTATACAGGGCTTTCCATAGTCATTACCTGATGAACACCAACACCCTTTAAAAGAGGCATTTTAAGTTTATATTTTACCCAAAAGAAAGCGTAAATAAACAATCCGACAAAAAGAATAAAGCAAAGAAGGTATATATGAAGTCTTTGAGTATTATCTGTTGAAATATTGAACATCATATAAACCTGAAGAGCTATTCCAACTATTTGGAATACAGGATAAAATGGTGTTTTAAAAGAACGTGGAACATTCTTCATTTTTCTTCTAAGAATTATAACATTTAAATGAGAAGTTGCATATGAAAGCATCCAGAATAAAGAACATGTTAATGTTAAAAATGAAACTTGTTCGCCTGTTGAAATACCTGATGCTTCTATGACACAAGTAAGGAATCCAAGTATAAGTATTACAAAATAAGGTGCTCCATGTTTATTTTTCTTTTGGAAAAATGCAGGAAGGAGATTCATTTTTGCCATACCGCAGCATATTTCAGAAACTGAACATATGATTGAATTCTGTGTGCTTACTGCTGCAAAAATTGCAACTATTATCATCCAGTATCTTCCCCATTTACCAAGCATTGCTACTGCATATAAAACGTGTGGTGAAGCTGCTGAACCAAGGTCAGACCATAAAGTGTAGTTTTTAAAACCAAATATCATTATAATCTGTATAAGTCCCATTATTCCAAGTGAAAGCACCATACTAAGCGGAACATTTCGCTTTGGATTTTTCATATCTTTACCAAGTGGTACAATAAATTCTGCACCTATAAAGAACCAAAATGCAGTCGCTGTAAGTGGCAGAATATCAGAAAGTTTCGATGATATAACAGCAGGCTGTTCAACTTCAACTCCTGTGCCCGCACCTATTGCACCAACAACACTAAGTACGATAAGCGATAAAACCATAAATGTTGCAACAATTTCCTGAAGAAGAGTTGACATATTAACACCCATAAGATTTATTATAACAAGTACTATTGTTATTCCAACGCTGAAAACTGCCGGTGGAACGGAATCTCCGACTATTTCACCCATTACATTCGCAAACATTGCACCTTCAGCAGGTGCTGCAAAAACATTACTTATAAGATAACCGCCAACCATTGTAACAATGGTAAGCAATGGTCCAAGTCCTGCAAGTGTGTATTGTGCTATTCCACCTGTCAGGTTTGGCATTATAGCATTAAGTTCAGCTATTGAAAGCACTGCCATCATATTCGCTATACACGCTATTATAATAGCAATTACAAAAGGCGTTCCTACTGCACTTGCACCGCTTGCTGAAGATATAAAACAGCTTGTTGCAATAAGCATTCCGACACCTGTTGAAACAGCACCGAACATTGATATTTTTTTGATCATTTTCAAATCTCTCCATTTAGTCTATATTGGATTCTTTAAGTGCATCTGAACCCTCTTCACCTGTCCTTACTCTGACAATATTTCTAACATCAGAAACAAATATTTTGCCATCTCCTATGTGACCTGTATATAACTCAAGTTTTAAAAATTCAATAAGTTCATCAACTTTGTCAGTTTCACATATAATTATAAGAACACTTTTTGGAAGTAAATGCATAGCAAGTTTTTCAGGAGTTAACTCATATTCATACTCTGCAAGTCCATGTTGAACTCCGCATCCCATTACATTATTGTAAATAGTAACGCCTGTAACCCCAAGTTTTATAAGTTTTTTTACATTTTCGCCACTGTTAAGTCTTCCTGTAAAGTCTGCCATTTTTGTCATTCCGCTGACTACTTCAACTCTTGAAAATTTTGATTCCATTTTAACAACTCCTCTTAATTTGAGGCGTGTTGACTTATGTCTTTACACGCCCCCTTGTGTCATATTATATTTATTTAAAAGATTTTTCAGATGTTATGTCCGTTGCATCATTCAATGCATACTCTTCACAAAGAAAACCTTTAATTATTCTTCCGTCTGAAAGTTCAATATTACCTATTGTAAGCGGTGAATAAACATCATCTAAAAATAATCCAAGTTTTTCTTTGGAAATTCTGTATATGTCAACTTCAATATTTTCACCATTTTCATCTACCCTTATAAGTCCGGGTTTAACAGGCGATGTATTGAGTTTATAAATCTTATATTTCTTTGCTGTTTTGCTATGTTCTGTGAATTTTGCTCCAAGACTTGTCAACTGACTTTCAAGCTGAAATCCTTTTTTGTGAAGCCCGCAGACTGCAAACTCAACATCTTCGGAATGAAGAAACTTTTCTGCTGTTGCAGTAACAAGATTTTCTGAATCCGCAAGTCCGAATATTGTTATTCCGAAAGGAAGATTTTTATCCTTTGAATTTTCAGGAACTGCTATTGCTGTCATATCAAGCAAATTACAATGATTTGTGTAAAATCCCATCAAACTGTTTGTTTTAACAGGGTCTTTTCTAACTTCATCTCTTGTAAATGTTCCGCCTGCTGTAGGCATTATCATAACAGCATTTTCAAGAATTTCTTTCGCTTTATGTCTGTAATACTGCAATTTGTGAAGATCATCAAAAAGTTTGGCTGCTGTTTTATCTTCACTTCCGCCAGAACGAAGTATTTTTTCAGTAACCGAAAATGTTTTTCCTTCATTATTTTCAACAAAATCTTTAAGATCAGCCCATCTTTCGGCAACATAAGCACCATCATATAAAATAAGTGCTGCATCATAAAACATTTTATAGTCAATTTCTTCTGTTTTAATGCCAAGATTTTTTATTCTTTCAACCGCATTATACCATTTGGATTTATGTATTTCTGCATTATCTCCAAAAAATGTTGGTTCTTCTTTTGGAAGATATATTTTTTCAGGTAGTTTTAAACCTTTTTCCTGATATTTTTTTGACCAAGGACAGTCTGTATCATATCCTTTGGCATATTTGTTTACTTCAATTGCATCTTCAAGACTGTTTGCAAAAACTGTCACGCAATCAAGACTTGCACAGGCAGGAACAACACCATTCGTTGACCACGAACCAAGCGGAGGCTTGAAACCTATAAGCGTATTAAGCATTGCAGGAACTCTTCCTGAGCCTGCTGTATCAGTTCCAAGTGAAAAAGCCGCCATACCAAGTGCAACTGAAACAGCTGAACCTGAACTTGAACCACCGCTTATATAATCAGGGTTATGTGCATTATGTACTTCACCATAAGGGCTTCTTGTTCCTACAAGACCGGTTGCAAACTGGTCAAGATTTGTTTTACCAATCGGAATTGCACCTGCTTCAACAAGTTTTTTTACAACAAAAGCACTTTTTTCAGGCGTATACGAAAAATCAGGACACGCTGCAGTTGTTGGAATATCTTTAACATCTATGTTATCTTTTACTGCAAACGGTATTCCCCACAGAGGATAGTTTTCTCTATCCTCAGGGAGTTCATCGATATATTTATCGAGCAGCTTATGTGAAGGCGGAACAATCCATATATTTTTTTCATGATTGTTTTTTACTCTTTTTATTATCTCATCTGCGAGCTCATATGGAGTCAGTTCATTGTTTGCATATGCCTGTTTTATCCAGCCTATTGTTAATTTTTCAGGGAAATATTTCATATAAAACTTACTCCTTTGACTTAATTGCAGCTATCATCTGACCTGCATCAACCTGCTGACTTGATTTTACATAAACTTTCTTTATTATTCCATCAAATTCAGCTTCAATAGGGAATTCCATTTTCATACTTTCAAGTACAGCTATTTGCTGACCTTTCTTTACTTCATCATTTTCATTTACAAGAACTTTCCATACACTTCCAGGAATTGTAGCATTTATTGCTTCACAATCATCAGGCAAAACTTCATCTTCATGAGTATTTGTTTCTTCTGTTTCAGAAACGAAATGGTCAAGTCCCTGTTCAATCCATCTTTGTCTTTCTGCTTCAAATGATGCTTCCTGATGTGCTTTGAATTTTGCAGCAGATTCCTTTATGCTTTCAAGATACTTTTTATATTCACCAAGATTAAAAGTTGTTTCCTCAATTTCAACCTTAAATTTACCTCTGAGAAAATCATCTCTGTACTGAAGAATTTCATCTGCACTGCAAGGATAGAATTTCAATCTGTCGAAGAAATTAAGAAGCCATGGCTTTCCTTTTTTGAAAACTTCTGTTTCTCTTAAAGGATTCCACATCTGAACTGTTCTTCCTACAAACTGATAACCTCCAGGGCCCTCCATACCATAAACACAAAGATATGCACCGCCTATACCGACAGCATTTTCAGGTGTCCAAGGTCTTGCAGGATTATATTTTGTTGTTACCATTCTGTGACGTGGGTCAACAGGTGTTGCAACAGGTGCACCAAGGTAAACATCACCAAGTCCAAGTACAAGATAATCTGCATCAAATACAATTTTTTTAACATCATCAATGCTGTCCAGTCCGTTTATTCTTCTTATAAATTCAGGGTTTGAAGGACACCAAGGTGCATCAGGTCTTACTGTCTGCTGATACCTCTTTGCAGCAAGCTGTGTTTGTGGGTCGTCCCATGAAAGAGGAAGTTTTATAATTCTTGAAGGAACTGTTATATCTTCAAGTTCTGTAAGAACTGAATTTATCTTTTCTACTTCCTTGCTCATCTCTCTTGCTGAAATTTTATCAACATTAAAATGTATCTGAAGAGAACGTATACCTGGAGTCATATCTATTATTGGAAGATTTTTCTTTTCAATTTCCTGCATAAGTATATGAACTCTGAAACGAAGTTCAATGTTGAGCTCCATTTCTCCATATTCAACAAGAATATTTTCTTCGCCCTGCAATCTTATTTTATACTTTGTGTTATCGTGAACACCCTCTGCAAGAACTGCATATGACGCATCAAGTTTTGCAGGTTCAGGAAGTAAAACTTTTGTGTATTCAAGATTTATATTCTTTTCTTCATCTTTTCTTATTTTTTCAGCCTGTTCAAGAGTTAAAAGCTGAAAATGAACCTTATCGCCAGGGTGAAGCTGACCAAGTTTCCAAAGTTCACCCTTTGCAGTTGTTACAGAACATACAAAACCGCCAAGTGAAGGGCCATCAGGACCAAGAAGAATAGACTGATCGCCTGTAAGGTCAAGAGTACCAATAGCATAAGCATTATCATGAATGTTTGAAGGGTGAAGTCCTGCCTCACCGCCGTCTTCTCTTACCCATTGAGGAATAGGTCCGTTAAGTCTTATGCCTGTTCTTGCACTGTTAAAATTAACAGTATACTCTGAACCTGTTAATGTATCAAGATATTCAGGTTTCAGATATTCATATGTAGGCTGAGGACCTGGGATAACGCCTATTGTCCATGTGTTTTCAATATGCGGAACATATTCTTTGTTGAATGAATTTATTTTATCTGTAATACAATTTTCCGTCAGATGAAGAACATCGCCTGTTCTTAAAGCTCTGCCGTTATGTCCGCCAAATTTACCATCTGTAAATGTTGAAGATGAACCCATAATCTTCGGGACGTCAATACCGCCTGCAATAAGAAGATATGTTCTCATACCCTTTGTGCAAGTTTTGAATTTCAATTCCTGCATAGGGGAGGCATTTATAACTGTATACATCGGAACTGTTTCACCATCAAGTGTTGCCGACATATCAGCACCTGTAATACAAAAACTTGTTGTTGTTCTGAATCTGTATGTACCGCCACGCATTGTAAGTTCAATACCTGCGGCATTTGGAGTATTGCCAAGGAGTTTGTTGCCTATCTTAAAGCTGTATGAATCCATTGCACCGCAAGGAGGGACACCAACTGTCCAATATCCTATCATACCTTCTGCATCCTGAACTGTTGACTGAACGCCGCCGTCGAGTACTTCAAGTGCATTTTCTTCAGGTAAAAATCCTTCAAGCATTTTTGTAAAGAGTTTTCCTTCTTTGTAATTTTTAGTTGAAATAAGACTCTTTAAATACTGCATATTGGTCGTTACACCGTAAACCTTTGATTCGTTCAGAACATCAAGCATCTTTTTAACGGCATTTTCTCTTGTATCGCTGTGAACAATAAGTTTTGCAAGCATAGGGTCATATAATGAACTTACTTCAATATTTTTTCTTATCCACGTTTCGACTCTTGCCTTGTCACTGAAAATGACATCATCAATTTTGCCGCTGCTTGGTCTGAAATTATTTATACAATCTTCAGCATAAACACGGACTTCAATTGAATGTCCATTTGGTACAGCTTTAAAGTCTTCAATTCCTTTGAGTTCTCCTGCTGCTTCCTTTACCATCCATTCAACAAGGTCAACGCCATAAACTTCTTCTGTTATGCCATGTTCAACCTGTAATCTCGTGTTTACTTCAAGAAAATAAAATTTTTCGTCCGATTCATCATAAAGAAATTCAACAGTACCTGCACTTCTGTATCCGCTTGTTTTAGCAAGACTTTTTGCGGCTTTATACATTTTCTCTCTGACTTCATCTGAAAGTCTTGGTGCAGGGGATTCTTCAACGACTTTTTGATTTCTTCTCTGAACACTACAATCTCTTTCGCCAAGAGTTGCAACTTCACCATATTCATTTCCGAAAATCTGAACTTCAACGTGTCTTGCTTTTCTGATATATTTTTCAAGAAAAACACCTGCATCATTAAAATTACTTTCAGCGAGATAACAAACATTATCATACGATGAAACAAGTTCTTCTTTATTTTCGCATATTCTTATGCCTATACCGCCACCGCCGGCAGTACTTTTTATCATAACAGGATAACCGATTTTTTCAGCTTCAGTAATTGCTTCATCAACTCCGCTTAAAAGTCCTGTACCTGAAAGAAGAGGAACACCTGATTTTTCTGCAATTTCTCTTGCGGAATGCTTTAATCCGAAAAGTTTTATCTGGCTTGAATCAGGTCCGATAAACTTAATATTATTTTCTTCACATTTGGAAGCAAAGAATGTATTTTCACTTAAAAAACCATATCCCGGGTGAATTGCTTCTGCACCTGTTTCAAGTGCCGCATTTATAATTTTATCAACATCAAGATATGTATCTTTTGCTGTACCTTCACCAAGATAAACTGCTTCATCAGCATTTTCAACATGAAGGCTGTCTCTGTCTGCCTTTGAATAAACTGCAACACTTTTAACGCCCATTTTTGCAAGTGTTCTTTCTATTCTTACAGCTATTGCACCTCTGTTTGCAATTAAAACTTTACTGAACATAATCAATTACTCCTGTCTTAAAATTTATTTTAATCCCAGATAAGAAGTCTTACAGGTGTCGGATTATAAGCATTACACGGATTGTTAAGCTGTGGACAGTTGCTTATAAGAATCATAACATCTTCAAGTGCCTTCATTTCAACATATTTACCAGGTGCAGAAACACCATCATCAAACTTATATCCGCCTTCCTTTGTTATAGGAACATTCATAAAGAAGTTGATATTTGGTGCAAGGTCTCTCTTTCTTATATCTGCATCACAATCGGCAAGTTGAAGCATAAAACTGTCACGACAGTTATGCATATATCTTTTTTCTCTTGCATATCGTACTGTGTTACTCTGAGATGAACAAGCACCGCCAAGTGTATCGTGTCTGCCTGTTTTGTCTGCTGTAATTTCAAGAAGAGGTTTACCTGATTCGGATCTTAAAATACTGCCTGTTGTAAGATATATATTTTTCTGACCAACAATTGTTGCAACAGCACCATAATGGTCTTCGGGGTCATGCAAGTCATAAAAAGTTGTATCAACCGCCTGATTTCCTTCAATATCGAGTATTCTGAAACTCTGCCCCTTTTTAAGTTCATGCATCCAGCCAAGACCTGCATCAAGAACTTTGTCATAAACTGCATCTTCTATTTTTAAAT
The DNA here is from genome assembly GCA_022769365.1 of Oscillospiraceae bacterium. GTDB lineage: Bacteria > Bacillota > Clostridia > Oscillospirales > Ruminococcaceae > Ruminococcus_C. The sequence continues at coordinate 19,606 of JALEJO010000136.1, forward strand.
CACTGTCTTTTTCGATAAATCCAAACATTTTAAAATATCTCCTTTATAATCAATTTTCACCTAAAAGATTTAGGTAATCCCATGTGTTTTCAAAAGCTCTGTAGTTTTCGTGTCTGTAATTTACACATTCATCTGTTAAATCTGTTTTTGGAGCGTTATAAACTTCCATTGTAACAGGTACAGACGGATATTCTTTTGATGGGTCAAGTGGATTCGGTGTATTTGAAATAATAACAAGACAATCCATTTCTGTTCTGAGTGTTACCGTTGCACCTTTTTTGCAATGATCTGTAACATAATGCATACTTCCATCTTCATCAACATAAACCTTCGCAAAAAGATTTACACAAGGAACAATATCTCTCTTGCTCATATTATTTCTTACAAGTTCAACTTTGAAATTTTCTTCACCGCATCTATAAAAATCATTGCCATTTTTCTGATATGAAGTCTTTCCATATTTTTCATCAGTCATCATTCTTGTTGTATGACCTGAAATTGAATCATGCCAGCCAAGACTGTCTTCAACAATACTTGCAAGAACCCTGCCATTATCACTCATAAGAACGTTGCCTTTTGCAAGGTGGGCTGTGTATTGAGCTTTAAGAGAATCAGGCATATTATATCTTTCTGATGTATCTTTAAGATTATAAAGAAGAATCGATACATTTGCGTTATCGCCGAGTGCCTTAAAATGAATGTACTTATTCTTTCCAATTCCGCCTGACCACTTTTCACCAGGTCTGAATTCTTTTGTAAAAATCTTTTGCATAATAATCTGCTCCTTTTCAAAAAAAGAAGCCTGATATTACGGCAGTAAAACTGCCACAAACATCAAGCTTCATTGCTTTTTATATTCTTAAATCTAAAACAAAAAGAGCTTTAAGATATACACATAATATGTATCTCTTAAAGCCCCGTTGCTTTTTTCTATGGTTAAATTATACACCAAAAGCAACATTAATTCAATTGTCCGAAAGTTTAATTTTAAGGTACCATTTATACTACTTTAGTTCTATTTGGTATACCTCTTAACATTATTATTCAAGAAAAAGAGATACCAACTGACCTCTGCTTGAAACATCTGTTTTACTATACAGATTATATATGTGCTTTTTTACAGTTGAAAGCGATATAAAAAGGGTATCGGCTATTTCCTGATTGGATTCACCTTTATTTATAAGATGTAAAATTTCTTTTTCACGTGATGTCAAATCATACTTTTCAGCAAATAATTCTATATTTTTTTCAACTGAAACATTTGCTCTGCTTATTTGTGTTACATTATGAACCATATTTTCAAAGTGTTTTTTTAAGATATTTAAAATATAAAGTTCTTTGTCTGTAAAATCGCCTGATTTTTCATTTCTAAATAAATTAAAAAAAGCAATTATATTTCCATTTCGCATAGCCATTATCCCGCAGCCGTAAACAATATCTTCAGGCTCAAGAAAATTTCTGTAGAATGTAGTATTTTTCCTTATCTCGCTTTCAAGAATGTTCGTATCTCTATATACATTTGTTTCTGAAGCAAAATCATAAAGATATTTTATACAATCTTCCTTATAATATTTTTCTATGTATGCTTTTTGAGAATTTTCTTCAAAGCCTGTAAAATAAGATTTATCTTCTATTATTTTTTCATCATCATCAAAAAGCAAAAGCCAACCTTTTTTGTATGGTATAAGCATTCTTATAATTTTCATTATTTTCTTTGCAAGAGAATTTATATCGTTTATTGTATAAAGCTCAAGCAAAATGTTGTTTATTGTATTCCATTCATTTTCACTCAGCATTTTAAAAGTTCCTGTTTTTCCCATTTTTATTTATATTTCTCTTGTTTTTATTGTAGCACATCATTTTGATTTTTTCAAGAAAATAATTTTAATTTGAACTGAAATTTTTATTTAAGAGATTTGATACATTGCAATATCTTGATTTTCAAGCCCAGTAAAATGTACCAGTAAAAACGTCTTATGTTTCGTTCTATTTTTGAGACCACGCTTTTTCTTGATATTCTTTTTGACACTTCTTCCGTTTCTCCTCAAAAGTAAATGCTGTTGCCGTGAAAAAACGGTAAATAGTGATTGACATTTGTAAAATTATAGTGTATAATATATATGGAACATAAAATTAGATTATGGAATAGGTGTAGAAAAATATATGGCAAATACGTCAACTTGTGAAAATAATATAATGGTATATGGGCTAACCGTAAATGATGAAGGTTATGAATTTACTTCTTCCATAGAATCTGCAATGGAAGATGCAGAATTAGAACTTGAAAAAATTGATAAGAATATCGAAGAAATAGAAGCTTCACTAAAAAAATTAAAGCCTGAATGTGATAAAATAGATTATATTCTGGCTGCATCTTCAGGTGCCTTATGTGGAATAATAGATATTTTTTTGGTTGGAAAACCAGGAGAATCACCAATTGGTAATTTAACAGACAAATGTTTTTCAAACAGAGTTTGTGATTTTTCTAAATTATGTGGTTGGAGTGGTGGCAAAGATTCATCTTCTGCAATAAGATTTCTTGAGAAAAAATTCCAAATACCTTACGACCAAAATGGTATAGATGATGCGAAAGGATTGAATGTAAATCCATTCAATCATCATTTTAAATCTCTTGCACATAATCCAAATCTTTTAGGATTGTTTTTTTCAATTTTAGACCAATTTTCAAATACATCTCACTTTGTTTCTGATGGAAATTTAATCATAGTTGATAATTCAAATTCTGAATTCAGATTACAGGGAAATAATATTCCTGGTAAACTTGTTTGCGGATTTTTAAATTGGCTTGGACATATTATGTCAGATATTTCAGGTGCATCAGGAAGTAAAACTCGTGGAATGGGAATACCATCACCTATATGGAGTTGGACAAATGATGTAATAGTTTTACTAAGAAAATTGAATATTTCTCCTGGAGATTTCGTTCGCTCAATGAATGAAGCTGCTGTTAAAATATTTGAAAAGGGATTTGATTTTCGTTTTCAGACAGCACAGGTTATACCTGTATTTGTGAATGAAATGATTGTAAGAATATTCTATTTTGTAAGACGTATGCTGAAATATTTTTCCGAAACAGAAGAAAGCAAACGCAGTTTCAATTTAATGTGGGAAAAATGCGAACCTTTTACAAATGCTACCGTCAAAAGAATGCTTACAGTTGCCCATGGAACATTTTGTTTGGTAGATATAGGCGATGCCGCAGTAAGAGGATTTGTTTCAGGAGATGGTGCTTTTTTTAATCCTATAGAATTTTGTTTAAGGCTTAACATAGTCGGCATAGGAAGATTTGCGATTTCTTTATATGGAGAAGCAAAACGTGCCGTACAGGCACACCAAAAAGAAAAGGAACTTCAATTTGTCAAAAGGGAAAGGGTAATTATTTTAAATTACATTGAAGGATTAAAAACATTATCAGTACTTTATGACGACAGGGATTTAGTTAATTTTATAGATGATTTCAAAAATAGTGATATGTACATACAGGCATTTGAAAAAACTGTAAAATTAGCTGAACTTAGAAAAGTACCGGATAATGAAATTTTAAGAGTAAAGTCAGATATTGATTCTTATTTTTTATGAGGAAAGAAATGAGTAAAGAAAAGTTAAAAAAAGCACAGGAAAAAGCAGACAAAGCTAAAAATCAAACTAACAATAAAATTGAAGTACTTGGCGAATATACAAAAAATCTTTATGATAAACTTGTAGAAATACAGGATTTATTTGATAAAATTAGAAATATTCCAAGTGATAAAAAAATGGAATACGAAAAGTATAAAAAGATACGTTTAAATTGGAAACAGCAGGCTGACAAGATAGAGGAAGATTTTAAAAAGGCAGCTGTAAAAGCTGGCGGTGCAGGTGCGGCAGGTGCTGCCGGAGGAATAGCTGTTGTTGCACTTGGACCAACAGTAGCAATGGGCATAGCTACGACATTTGGAGTTGCATCAACAGGAATGCCAATAGCTGCATTAAACGGCGCTGCTGCAGCGAATGCAGCATTAGCATGGTTAGGAGGCGGTGCATTAGCTGCTGGCGGCGGAGGAATGGCTGCCGGAAATGCATTTTTAGCACTTGCTGGTCCTGTTGGCTGGGCTATCGCAGGAGTAAGTTTACTTGTTTCCGGCGGAATGTTTATAAACTCGATGCTTAATAAATCAATACTTGAAAATATCTATACATTAGTGGCTGAACGTGATGAGAATAAATATAATCTTGCTACAGTAGAAATTAATGAACGAATTTCAAGAATTGTCGATGAAACAACAAAACTTGGTGTTGCGATTGAAAGAATCAAATCTTTTGGATATGATTACCTTAAAATGACAGAGGCACAGCAATATGAACTTGGTTCATATGTTAACTTGATGAATGCATCTACTCAACTTCTTGTTAATCCGATTTTAGGTTTGCAGCCTAATTATACAGAAGATGATTATAACAAGGATTTAACAAAGTTTAAAGATGAAAAATTCAGATATATCACCGCTCATAAAAAACTTTTTATTTCACTTGCAAATCTTCTTTACGGAATAAAAATGAATGATGATGATAAAAATGTTTTGGGAAAATCATTAAAAGGAAACAAAAAGTTTTTGGAATCATTTAATATGTCAAAAGGTGATTTCAATAGAGATATAGTATATTGGGTTTGTTCAGTTTTATAATACAAAGTAAAGTACATCAAAACTGTAAGTTTTTGCAGTTTTGATGTATTTTTTTTATCAGTATATTAAAACAAGAAAACAGGCAGTCATTTTCTGACTGCCTGTTTTGGATTTAGAGCAAATGAGGTACAAAGATTAAATTTTTTTATCATATTGATTAATAGTAAATTCCAATTTCATCGGCTGATCTGCATGGATTCTGTACTCCTCATGCACCTGTGCACCCCAGGAATCATCGCCGCCAACACCCATTTGCTTTGCAGCGATTCTGACCCATGTGTAACGAATATGTGGAAGTTCATCCAGATGCATTGCATTTTCGAGTTCATAGGCACTGTATGGCAGTACACTCATTTCAAACGGAGCAAATGCCTTTTGGAACGTCAGACCATGCTGCATATCATCATGGACAGCAAGCATTCTTACACCGGTACGGTTGCCGCATTCCTGCGGATTGAGATAACCGGAAAGATTTTCTTTTGATGTAGATTTCCACAATCCCAGTCTTGCCCCTTTGCATCGGTCGCTGTAATTTTCATCAGGACCGAGTCCGTAATACTGGAAATTGCAAAGCTGTTTTTTCATCTTGAAGTCCAATGCAAGAACCGGCATATCGGGCATTCC
>JALEJO010000129.1 GCA_022769365.1 Oscillospiraceae bacterium
TGCGATATGCGATGATGAAGAAGTATTTGTTGAAAAAATACGGAATGAAGCAAAGGCGGTTCTTGAAACGCAGGACGAAGATTTTGAAATTTTTTGCTATACCGATGGGAACAAACTCCTTGCAGATTATGAAGCAAAAAAGTTTGATCTTGTTTTGCTTGATATTGATATGCCCGATGTTGATGGGTTTGAGGTGGCTGAGAAACTTAATATTAAATCTGATGAAATCAAGATTGCTTTCATATCATCTTATGAAAATCTTGTTTTTAAATCATTCAGACTCAAACCATTCAGATTTATAAGAAAAGAATTTTTTTATGATGAAATTTCTGAATTAATCGAATCTTTTCTTGTTATCCATAATGAAAATGTTAGAAAAATAAATTTAAATACAGAAAGTGGATTAATTAATATTAATATACGTGATATAATGTATTTTGAATCTGAAGGGCATATGGTATATATATTTACTAAAAATAGAGGAAAACTGATTTTGAAAAGAGAGACGAAGATAAATTTGAATACAATATATGATAATCTTCATGAATCAGGATTTATAAAAATACATAAAAGTTTTGTAGTAAACTATAAGTATATAGATTTGATTGTAAAAAATTGCGTTATACTTACAACGGGTGAAGAACTTCCTGCGAGTATAAACAGAATTAAAGATATAAAAAGAGAATTTTTGAATTTTGAATTGAGGGGCTAAAAATGGTAGAATTGTTTGCGGATTTAATAGAAAGTGTTGCTATATCAAGCTTTTATATTATGTACTTTGGTATGAAAGAAAAAAATGCAAAGAATATTTTTTTAAGTTTCATACTTATGCTTTCGGCAGATCTTACTGTTAGTGAATTACATTTAAATATTATTTTTCAGACATTTATTTTTATAGGAACAAGTGTTCTTATGCAGGTTTTATTTTTAAAAGGTAAGATTGGTGAAAAAATTCTTGTTTCAGCTATTGTATTTATAATGATCGCTTTGATAAGTATTGGTGTTACTGCAATGATGTCTAAAATGCTAAATGTAAATTATTCATCGATAGTAGCAAAAGATGGACATATGAGAACAATTAGTTTGTTTGTTACAAAGATGCTTTTGATTCTCGGTTTGTTGCTGATGTTTTTAATGAAGAAAAAAACATATGGCGATTTAAAAGATACAGAAGTACTCTTTATCATAGCTTGCAATATAATTTCAATTTATCTGATAAATAAAGCAAGACTTGAAATTATAGAATATAAGCAGAATTATTCAGTATTTCTATACCTTTTGATGGAAATAATTATTATGAATATAGTTATATTTTATCTTATGTATATTGCAAATGAAAAAAATCGAAAGCAAAAAGAAATAAATGATAGTAACTTAAAGCTTGAAAAGATGAAATATGAAACTGTTAATATAAAAAAGTCATATGATGAAGCAATGAAAATAAAACATGATATGAAACATTATGTTAATCTTGCGATGACATTGCTGAATGAAAAAAAGTATGATGATTTGAAAAAACACCTTGAAGAATTTTCCTCAGATCAAATAGGAAGTATTAAAAAATATATCTATACTGAAAATCTGCTTATTGATGCAGTCATAAATACTAAAATGAGTATAGCCGAAAAAAATAAAATAAAATTTGAAATGGTATACACTCACGAGATAAAAAAAGAATATGAATCTGATATATCTATATTACTATCAAATTTGCTTGACAATGCAATTGAAGCTTGTAATAATCTTCAGACAGATAATAAATTTATAAGACTTAGTATGTATAATAAAAAATCTTATTATTGCATAGAGGTAATTAATTCTTCCGCTACACATATAATTGAAAAAAATCCTGATTTAAAAACAACAAAAAAAGACACCAAAAATCATGGTTATGGAGTGAAATCTTGCCGAGATATTATAGAAAAATACAATGGAATGGAAAAATTTGAAAACAGTAATGATGAATTTAAAGTTAGCATTATGTTAGATATTATATAATTTAAAATGCAGTTTGTATTAACAAACTGCATTTTTCTATTTTTATGACACTATTTCAACGATTATGACAAAACCATTGACTTTTAAGCTTGCTTGTGCTAAAATGACAGCAGAGGTGAAAGGGAATGATAGAGTCATTAAGTGATAAGCTTACTTCAAAATTAATTGATAAAAGAACTATAAAAATTTCAGAATATAATTTTTATAAATATGGTTTTGAGATAATGATATCAACTCTTATAGGAATGATTGAAACATTGATTATAGGTATTGTTTTAAATTCAATTTTATTGTCTGTAGTATTCTATATTGTTTTTACGAGTTTGAGATTTTTTACAGGCGGATATCATGCGGACACATATCTAAATTGTAAAATTATATTTGGAATAACATGCTTGATATCAACAATAATCAGCAAGTATTTCTATAGTATTTTTAAAATGCCATATATCATAATAATGGGTTTAATCTACCTTATAACAGTAATTCTGTTATGTCCTTGTGAAAATAAACATAAAAAATTAACTGAACAGATTAAAAGGAAAAATAAGATTATATCGATTATTTATTCTATTCTGATTTTATCTGCAAGTATTTTTTTATATAATTCTTATAAAAAAATATCTGTTGTTATATTGATTACTACTATATTCGTTGGAATATATGTATGTATAGCAAAATTAACAGAAAGGAGGAAATGTTATGTCAAAGATATCTGAAAAATTGTGTACTTCTTTAGCACATGCTGCAAAAGAAGTTGCAATAAGAGCCAACGGTGCAACATCTTGGATTGATTCATATCAGCCAGAAGAACCTGAAAGTGTTCGCAAGGCAGCAGAAGCACGCCGTCAGGCAAAGCTTGCTAAAAGAGCAGCAAAGAAGTCAAAGTAATCTTTTTGATTGCGGATTTATGTGGTGCTGAGTTTATGCTCAGTATTCCCCAAACTTAAAAGACAAAAGTAACATAGTTTTTAACAACCAAGGGGACTATGCGAAAAAACAAACTCGGTTATATTTCAAAGGAGGAAATTGATATGAACAATTTCAAAAAGGCGGTAGCGGCCTTGACTGCTATAACAACAATTTAGAGATAGGCAAGAGATACTATTTATAATTTGGAGGTAATTATCATGAAAAAAATATTATCAATTTTAAGTTCAATTGCAGTTTTAACATCATGTGGAATGTCAACATTGATGGCAAATGCAGAAGA
>JALEJO010000130.1 GCA_022769365.1 Oscillospiraceae bacterium
TGCGATATGCGATGATGAAGAAGTATTTGTTGAAAAAATACGGAATGAAGCAAAGGCGGTTCTTGAAACGCAGGACGAAGATTTTGAAATTTTTTGCTATACCGATGGGAACAAACTCCTTGCAGATTATGAAGCAAAAAAATTCGACCTTGTTTTGCTTGATATTGATATGCCCGATGTTGATGGGTTTGAGATGGCTGAGAAATTATCTGATTATTCTGATGAAATAAAGTTGGTATTTACATCTTCTTATGAAAATCTTGTATTTGAATCAATAAAGTACTCTCCATTTAGATTTGTTCGAAAAAAACATTTAGAGAGTGATATGGAAGAAACAATAGATGCTTTTTTAAAAGTGCATTGTTTTTCGTGCAAAACCATAGAATTGTCAACTGATTGCGGAAATATAACTTTTAGAATCACAAAAATATGTTATATTGAATCGGATAAGCATGATATTTATGTTTATTCAAATAATGATACTTTTAAATTAAAACGAGATAGAAAAAATAGTTATTCTCTGAAAAACCTTGAACCTCTATTTGTTAATTATGGATTTATAAGGACGCATAAAAGTTTTCTTGTGAATTTCAGATTTATAAAATCTATAGAAAAAGAGTATATAAAACTTAGAAATATGAAGATTTTACCTATCGGAATTAACAGATACATGGATATAAAAAAAGAATATTTAAATTGGATTGTGAGAGAAAAATTATGATGATTTCCGTTATTGATTTTGTGTTTGTTATTATAGAAAGCATATTAATTGCAGGGTTTTATGGTCTTTATATGGAAATGAAATATAAATCCAATATAATGACAATCTTGTTTTTGGTTTTATTTTTTATTGTAGATTTAATTGCTACATACCTGAAAATGCCTGATGCTTTTCAAATGATTTTTAATCTGACAGCCTTTTTTATCTTATTATTTATTTTTATAGAAGGTACAATTTCAGAAAAAATAATGCTTTCTATTTTTACAAATGCTGTTATGATGTCTATTTCATATTTATCTGTTGTTTCTATTTCTAAATTATATAATGTTAGTTTTGTTGAGGCTGTGAGTGACAAAGGAATAATAAGAATATCAATTCTTGTATTCAGTAAAATATTACTTTTTGCTGTGTTCTTTTTCTTTTTAAATATGAAAAAAAATATTATTCCTGAACTTAAAGCAGAAGAATATTTGTTAATAACGATTGTTGCACTGATTTCTATACTTATTGAGTATATTCTCAGAAATTATTTATTGATTGATGGTAGAAATTATGCCGTGTTTTTTTCAACGACAATTGCAATGGTTGTGTTAAATGCTGTTATTTACTATTTTACAATTGTGATAAGCATAAAAAATCATGAAAAATCTGAACTGATAAAAACAAAATTTCAATTGAAACAACAAGAAGAAGATTACAAAAATATAGAAGAAAAATATAAAGAAACCCTTGAAATACGTCATGATGTTAAAAATCACATTTTATGTGCTTTGTCATTGGCAGAGGAAAATAAGATAGAGGAGTTAAAAACCTTCCTTAAAAAATATTCAAATGAAAATATAGGTTCTCTGAAAACATTTGTTTTAACAAAAAACAATATTTTAAATGCAATAATAAATTCAAAATTTTCAGAAGCTGAAAATAAAAACATAGATGCAAAGTGTATTGTTGACAATGATATTGATTTTTCAAATGATGCTGATATTTGTACAGTTCTTTCAAATCTTCTTGATAATGCAATTGAAGCCTGTGAAAGAAATAATAAACCGTCCAAAATTACTCTTAATGTAAGTAAACTTGAAGATGAAATAATTATTGTAATAAGAAATACGGTTGATAAAAATATACTTGAAGATAATCCTGAATTGCGTACATCAAAAAGTGATAAAAAAATGCATGGTTTTGGAATAAGTTCGGTAAGAACAGTATTAGAAAAGTATAATGGAACATTGACATACGAACTTGAAAATGATGTTTTTGTTACTAAAGTTTTGATTAAAAATATATGTTAGGGGAAATTTACCACGATTATGCCACATAGCCACGATTATGCCACAAGTATTGACATAAAGATTTTAATGAGTTATAATTTGCTTAGAGGTGAAAAGAGATGATTAAGCTTTTAAGCAAAGGTGTAACTCATTTTTTATTGTCAAAAGGAAAAATTGAAAAATCAGAAATTGATTTGTACAATCATGGTTCTGAAATAATAATTTCTACTATAATCGGATTTTTAATGGTGTTTTTGACAGGTGTTTTATTATCATCAATTGATTCTGCAATGATATTTTATATCTTGTTTGTAGTTGTAAGAAGTTACACAGGTGGGTATCATGCTGACACACATTTGAAATGTAAATTGGTTTTGTTCTTTTGCTGTGTTACAGTTATATTTTTTACAAGCATTCTTGAAGATAAATATAATTTAATTATGCATACCATATATGTATTATTGTTTATTTCATCAGTTCTAATTTATGCACCAATTATAAATGGAAATAAACCAATGAAAAAAGAGGAAATAGAAAGAAACAGATTAAAAGCAATTATAATATCTGTTGTTGTTTGTGTATTATCGTATGCAATGTATTTCTTCAGTTTGAGATGTACTATTTCAATTGGTATAACCCTTATGATTATATCATTTTTAATGGTTATAGGTAAACTTAAAGAAAGGAGGAAACTTGTTTATGAAAAAAAGTGATAAGGTAATGTCATTTGTTGCAGGCATGATAAAAAATGTTTCAATAAAGTCAGCTGGTTGCACTTCATTTTATGAAACATACCAACCAGAAGAACCTGAAAGTGTTCGCAAGGCAGCAGAAGCACGCCGTCAGGCAAAGCTTGCTAAAAGAGCAGCAAAGAAGTCAAAGTAATCTTTTTGATTGCGGATTTATGGGGTGCTGAGTTTATGCTCAGTATTCCCCAAATTTAAAATTTAAAAGTAACATAGTTTTTAACAACCGAGGAGACTATGCGAAAAACAAAATCGGTTATATTTTAAAAGGAGGAATGCGTTATGAAAACTAATTTAAAAAGAACGCTTGCAATGATAATGAGTATAGCTATGCTTTCATCAATTGCAGTTATAAACGCCTCAGCAGAAGAAACAACAGATGGATTAAAATCATCTTATGAAAGCGAAGTAAAGTATCCTGAAAGTAAAACAAAGTATATTGATTATAATTATACATATGAAATTGATGGTGATACTTTAAAAATTGATGGTACGGGTAATGTTGGAGAGAGTGGCTCTCTATCTAAAGAATCTTATCCTTGGAATGAACAGCGTGAAAAAATAACGAAGATAGTAATTGGTAGCAATATTACTTCAATTTGTGAGTATGCTTTTGCTGATATGCCAAATTTGTCTGAAGTTGTATTTGAAAATCTTGAAAATGATAATGATTTATACATCAGATACGCTGCATTTAAAGGAGATTATAATCTCCATAACATAACACTTGGTGAAAACTTTTCTTTTGATTTTCTCGCATTTGAAAAAGATGCAGATTTAACTATTCAGGGTTATGAATATTCTAAAGTACACTATGAGTGTTTAGATCAATGCATAAATTTTGAATCCATAGGAAGTGCTGAAAAACCTTACTTTGCTTCAAGTGGTGTAATAGATGGTGATGCTTCAAACGGTACATGGAAGTTCGATTTTAGTACAAATACACTTTATGTAAACTCAGATAAAGATGCTATTGCACCTGAATCTCAAATAATCGGATATAAGGAAGAAATGTCTTCTATTGATTATGTAACTGGTGAAATAAGATATATATCAATTCCTATATGGGATAATCATTATTATATCGATACTATTGGCGAAGACGTTAAAGAGCCTCCGATGTCAATAATACAGAATGTTGTATTTGATGGAGAAATTAAGGAAATTTCAAATGTTTTATCTATGTCAGATTTCGTAACAAGTGTTGAATTGCCTGATTCTCTTGAAACGGTTGGAAAGTTTTCGTTTGCAACAAAAAATCTTGAATACGTAAAGCTCCCTGAATCATTAAAGAAAATAGATTCTAATGCTTTTGCATTCTGTTATAATTTGAAAAAGGTGTATATACCATCAAATGTTGAAAGTATCAATGGAACGGCATTCAGTAAATGTCCTAAAACATTTGAGATATATGGTCATAAAGGAACTGTTGCTGAAAAATTTGCAAATGAAAATAATATAAAATTTGTTGACGTTGATGAAAATGGAATGTTTGAAAATACAAGTGTCAGTGGAGATTTGAATAACGATGGCAAGTTTGATATTTATGATGTTCTAAGAGATAATTATTCAGTAAGGGATGGTTATAAGTTTACAGAGCAATTTCCAGAGAATGACTATGCAGAGTATAAAAAAATGCGTGCTGATCTTTTGAGTAGCAATGGAAAAACAGTAACAACTGAAAATTTGACAGAACCAACACAGCCGTCAGAATCATCAAAACCATCAAGCGAAACAGCAGAAGAAACAAAAGCTGAAAGCCTGAAACTTGGCGATGTAAATCTTGATGGAGATGTAACTATTGCAGATGCAGTTTTACTTAACAAGTATCTTGTAGGTAGTGCAACACTTTCAGAATCAGCACAGAAAAACGCCGACTGCGACAAAGACGGCAACATCACATCATCAGATACACTGACAATTCTCAAGTATGTTATCGGTTCAATTGATGAGATTAATTAAAGGTTTATTAAAAGAATTGATTAAGATAAGGGAATGCCATTGAGTTTGGGTAAGAAAATTAAAATTGAAATAAATACTGTCCCCCACAGATGCCCTAAGGGTGTTTGTGGGGGAAGTCGTTGTTTAGGTGGATATTTTAATGAAAAAAATAAGACTGTTTTTGAGAACAGCCTTGTTTTTATTATATTTTATATTTTATTTTTACGCAAAATCGGAATTTTATTGGTACATAAGTTGTTCAACTTGTTCTTCCAAGTAAAACCCTAACTTCACCTTTGTTGACTTTGTCAAACAAGTCAGTTTTCTGCTGTTCAGTTTTTGCATCATGAATATATGCTATTTCTTCAGGCTTTACACCTTTTTCAATCAGTTTATCACGTATATCGTCATAAACACAAAAATCTCCTGATTCTTCAAGGCTTTCTCGTTCTGCTGCTGATTTTTCATCAACATTTTTATCATCAACATTCTGAGAATTCTTTTTCGGAACACCAAGATCACAGAAAATAATCTGTGTAGACTTGTTTTCTTTTGTATCCTCATAAATCTGATATACATTTCTAACGCACTGATTAAGTTTTGTATCAGGATTATCTTCAAATGACGGGTCTATCAAACGTGGATCAAGTCCCAGTTTACTTCCATCTGATGTAATGCGAAGCATATTATCAATACTTGGGTCAATATTTCCTGCCCGTCTTTTTATCAAGTCTTTATAAGAATCCCCCGAACGATAAGCATTCGGGGGATAAAGTTTTATATAAAATTATTTATTAAATTCAGAAATAGTTCCAGTGAAGCCTGTCAAAGTAGCAGCATAATATTTAAGAATTATAACAGCGTCTTTTGAATCAACTTTTTTATCGCCATTAATATCGCCTGATATATCAACAGTTGTGTTGCTGTTTACAAGGCTTTCAGCATATGATTTAAGTACCAATACAGCATCTTTTGAATCTATTTTGCTGTCGTCGTTTATGTCACCGAGTTTTACCTCTTTTGAATCAGCTGTAACTGTTGTGGTGGTTATTGTAGTTTCTGTTTTAGTTGTTGATGAAGTAGTTGTCGTTGTTTCAGTTGTAGGTTCTTCAGCAGGTATTTCTTTTGAATTGAAATGAATTGTTGCATTTGATAATGATTCATTACCATCATCAATATTAATTTTTTTCCATTCTTCTTCTGTTCCCGAATAATAAACATCTTTAAGATTTGTGCAACCATAAAAAGTACCGCTATCTATTGAAGTGATTGAATTTGGAATTGTTATATTTGTAAGGCTTTCACAATAAGAGAAAGCATAGTGACCAATTGAATTAACAGAATTAGGAATTGTGACGCTTGCAAGACTGAAACATTCATCAAAAGCTCCATAACCAATTGAAATTACAGAGTCAGGAATTACAATTTTTTTAAGGCTTGCACAACCTGCAAAAGTTTCACTACCAATTGAAGTAACAGAGTCTGGGATTGTTACATCTGTTAGATTTGAACAATTATAAAAAGCTTCATTGTCAATTGAAATAACAGAATTCGGAATGTCTATATTTGTAAGATAGCAACCCTCAAAAACATACTTACCAATTAATGTAACTGTATTTGGTATCGTAATTTTTGTAAAACCGCAACCTGTAAAAGCTCCATCTCCAATTGAAGTAACTGTTTCTGGAATTGCTATATCTGTAATATTTGTACAATTTTCAAAAGCATAACCGCATATTGAAGTAACAGTATTTGGAATGACAATATCACCACTACAAGCAGTTCCATCAATAAGAATATTATTTACAATAACTAATGAATTTTCTTTTTGCTTATTTTTTAACCATTCCGTGTCTCTAAAAGCTTTTTCACCAATAAAAGTAACTGTTTCAGGAATTGTTACGTCTCTAAGTTTTGTACAATCTGAAAAAGCGTAGGCATCAATTGAAGTAACAGAATCCGGAATAACTACATCTCCACTACAAGTTCTACCATCAATAAGAATGCCATTTACAATAACCAATGGATTTTCTTTTTGTTTATTTTCAAGCCATTTCGTATTATAAAAAGCATCATAACCTATTGAAGTTACTGAATTTGGTATTGATATACTTATGACGTTTTTACATCCATAAAAAGCATAAACACCTATTGAAGTGACAGTATCTTCTATTACAACTGATTTGATTAGATTATTGTCGCAAAAAGGTGATGTATTGTAGTTTCCATCATAATCATACATTTCTCCCATTCCCGAAATAGTCAAAATTCCATCATCGCTCAAAGAATAATAGACATTTTCTCCACATTTTCCAGATGATGGCATTTCATCTTCCGCATTTGCAGTAATAGTATTGTCCTTGACAAAATCAACCATTGTACTGCTGAAAGGCAAACTTGCACAAACCATAGTCGCACCAACTGCCGCTGAAATTATTTTTTTGAGTTTCATTATCCAACTCTCCTTACATAAAATTTGTTGTAATTTTGAATTACATAGTAAATTATACATCAAAAAAAAAAAAAAACGATGATTTGTATGTTAATTTATTGTAAATTATAGAGTTGATTTTTTTGATTCTTTCAATATCAGATACTGACGGTTTTTCACCGATTACTAAAATTGACATATTTTTTTCTCCTAAAAGTATTGACAAACCCTATTATATAGGGTATAATATATATGGGTGATGAAATTGACACGAGAATTCGTAATGCTTCCCGAATTTGAGAAACGCTGGAAGCAAATGAATCTTAATGATAATGATTTAAAAAGATTACAATCTGAACTTCTTTTTAATTCTCAGAAAAATCCTGTGATGAAGGGTACAGGTGGTCTAAGAAAAATAAGGTTTGCATTTGAAAATACAGGTAAAAGTGGAAGTGCAAGGGTTGTATACGTTGATTTTGTAATTTATAATACTATTTATTTGATTTCTGCATATCCTAAAAATGAAAAGGATAATTTGAGCAACGCTGAACGTAATGCAATCAAAAATATAATCGAAAAACTTGAAGAACAGCTAAAATTGAATAAGGAGGGCATGTAGTATGAATGTATTTGAAAGCATTATGACAGGTTTAAATGAAGCTGTCGAATATGAAAAAGGTAATCTTACGGCGAAGAAAACAACTATTACTGTTGAACCTTTGCCTGAAATATCCGCTGAGGATATTAAAAACATAAGAAATGAAATTGGTCTTACTCAGTCTATGTTTGCTGCCGTAATTGGTGTATCCGTAAAAACAGTCGAGGCATGGGAAGCCGGAACAAATCGTCCAATCGGACCGGCAAGAAGAATGATTTCATTAATTCAGTTTAACCCCGATATTCTTAAAGTTTGTCATGTAATTAATTAATAATTTTTCATAAGCACAGTTTCAATTGGAACTGTGCTTTTTTGTATACGATATTGAAAGAATCAAAAGTTAACTTTATAATTTACAATAAATTAACATTTATGTCACTGTTTTTTTTTTTGAGTTATAATGACATTTGAGAGTTCAAAACTCTTAATTATATTATTATTATCCATAGGGAGGAAAATTTATGGAATTTAAAAAAATTATGGCGGGTATACTGAGTGTGGCTACTCTGACGGCGAGTTTGCCGATGGCTGATGCAAGTATTAATATGGCTGTATTTGCCGCAGATAGTGAAAGTAGTAATGTTTTTGAATTTGAAAATGGTAAGTTATCTATCTACAACGGAGTTTTATCTTATGAGATGGGAGATGAAATAAACAAAATACCAGGATTTAGTTGGGACAATGTAAAAACTTTATACATAGGAAGTAACGCAGAAATAGGTGAGGGAGCTGGTAGTGTATATTATCCAGCAACTATATGGTGTTCTAAGCTTGAAAATATTGAAGTTTCAGCTGAAAACAGTGAATACACTTCTGAGAACGGTGTACTTTACAACAAAGATATGACGGAAATTATTTGTTATCCTAACTGTAAAAAAGATAGTTCTTTTGTTATTCCAGACAGTGTAAAGTACATTTCTTCACCTGTTGATAACGAATACTTGAAAACCCTTGTAATTGGAGAGAACTATGGTTTAGATTCGGAAAATTACATAGGAGATATATTTCAAAATGATAGTTTGCCAGCACTTGAAGAATATATTGTTTCACCTCAAAATAATATTTTATCATCGAGTGACGGGGTATTATTTAATAAAGATAAAACTATTCTCTGTTCATATCCACTGAAAAAAGCAGATAAAATTTATACAGTACCAAGTACAGTAAAAAATATAAGTACAGTTGCTTTTGCGAGAATGGACCGTTATGCTACTGAATATTCTCTTGCAGAAGGAATTAGCAATGATTTGCTTGAAAAAGTTATTATTGGAAGTAACGTTGTAGATGTTGGTGGAATTGCTTGTTATGGATACAATGGTGAAAGAGATACTATTTCTTTTGGAAGTTGCAATCATTTGAAAAGTGTTGAAGTTGATGAAAACAATTCAAACTATAAAACTATTGACGGCGTTTTATACAGCAAAGATATGACAGTATTATGTGTTTATCCAAGTGCTAAAGAAGAAACAAGTTTAAATATGCCGACTACAGTTAAAAAAATATACAGTGGTGCTTTCAAAAAATGTGTACAGTTGAAAGATGTTTATTACAATGAATCAGAAACAAAATGGAGCAAAATTGAAATTTATTATGGAAACGATTGTCTTAAAAATGCAACAATCCATTTTTCAGAAAATCCAACTGCTCCAACAGAAGAACCAACCACCCCACCGACAGAACCAACCGAACCAACAGAAACTACCGAATCAACAGAAAAAAATTTAGTCGGCGACCTTAACAACGATAACAGCATAGATTCAAAAGATGCAGTATTGGTGCTTAAATACTACGCTGAATGCCTTGCAGGAAACGCATCAACAAATATTCCATTAGAAAAAGGTGATATTAATGGCGACAGTAAAATTGATTCTAAAGACGCTGTAAAAATCCTTAAATATTATGCACAGACTATGGTTGGCTATAACGTGAATATAAAAGATGTTTGATAATTCAAGTATATAAAATAAAAACTCAGGTATAAAAATGTACCTGAGTTTTTACATATTTGCAAATGCATTATTAAATTTATTAATTCTCCAAAATATATTTTTCAACAGAATTTACACAATTCGCACCATCTGAAACGGCTGTGATAATCTGTCTTAATGATTTTGTTCTTACATCGCCAGCGGCAAAAAATCCATCAAGAGATGTTATTCCTGTTTCATCCGAAATTATATAACCTGATTCATTTGTATCAACAATATTTTTTATTATATCTGTTTCAGGTTTCATTCCAACTGCTACAAAAACTCCGTCAACAAAAAGTTTTTTTATTTCCTCGTTTTGTTTAAAAATAATTGAAGAAACTTTTTTATCTCCATTTATTTCAATTGGAACAGCATTAAGAATTGTTTCAATATTTTTTATCTCTGCGATTTTTTTCTGAAGATTTTCAGATGCCCTGAACCCCTCTCTTCTATGCATAAGATAAACTTTTTCTGCAAGATTAGAAAGATAAACTGCTTCGCTTAAAGCTGTATCTCCACCGCCTACAACAACTACAGTTTTATTTTTATAAAATGCTCCGTCGCAGACTGCACAATATGAAACACCTTTGCCTGTAAATTCTGACTCGCCATTTATTCCAAGCTTTCGGTGAGATGCACCAAGTGCATATATAATTGTCTTTGAAATTATTTTCTCCGCTGAATTTTTTAGGGATATATTGAACAAGTTATCTGTCTTTTCAATTTTTACTATTTCATCGCTTATAAATTCAGTTCCGCATTTTTCAGCGTGTGAACGGAATTTCATTCCCAAATCAAAACCGTTTATCGACTCCAATCCAAGATAATTATCTATTTTATCGGCTTCGGAAATTTGTCCGATTCCCATAAACATTTTTTCAATGACTGCATATTTAAGTCCCGCCCTTGATGCATAAATTGCCGCTGAAAGACCGGAAGGTCCGCTTCCGGCTATTATTAAATCATATATCATATGCTTTTCCTCCATAAACTTTTT
>JALEJO010000056.1 GCA_022769365.1 Oscillospiraceae bacterium
CCTGCAAGAATAACAACAATATACGATAATCAAACAGAAAATGCCGTTTCACATTTTCAAAATCAGACAAATCTCCCTGTAAATGGAAAAGTCGACATAAGAACTTGGAATATGATGGCTGGGGCGGTTTGAAGTGAGAAACAAAGTAAAAAACCTGACACAGCAAATAAAATGCTGTGTCAGGTTTTTATTTATATACAAAATCACATAAGTTCGCAAACGAGGTTGCTGAATTCAACAGGGTCTTCGATAGGGAGACCTTCGATGAGAAGAGCCTGATCGTAGAGAAGTTTTGTGTATTTTCCAAGCTTTTCGTCATCATTTTCCATAGCTGTAAGCTTTGCAAAAATAGGATGATTTGCATTTATTTCAAGAACTCTCTGAGCCTTTACTGCGTTTCCATTTGCAGGATTCTGGTTGAGAACTTTTTCCATTTCAAGTGAAATTTCACCCTCTGTTGAAAGACAAACAGGATGAGATTTAAGTCTTGATGAAATTTTAACCTTTGTAACTGCATCACCAAGGCTGTTTTTCATCTTTTCAAATAAAGATTTATGTGAATCTTCCTGTTTTTTAATTTCTTCCTTTTCTTCTTCTGTGTCGAGGTCAAGGTCTCCGGCTGTAACAGATTTGAAAGTCTTTTCTTTATATGTGTTGATAACTTTTATTGCGAATTCATCAACATTTTCTGTTAAGTAAAGGATTTCATATCCCTTGTCGAGAACTTTTTCTGTCTGAGGAAGTTTTTCGATTGCTGAAATGCTTGTACCTGTTGCATAGTAGATTTCTTTCTGGCTTTCAGGCATTCTTGAAACATATTCTTCAAGAGTTACAAGTTTGCCGTTGTCATTTGATGAGTTGAAAAGAAGTAAATCCTGAAGTACATCTTTATGCATACCGTAATCGCTGTAAGCACCGAATTTAAGCTGAACACCAAAACCTTCCCAGAATTTTTCATATTTTTCACGGTCGTTTTTAAGCATTTTTGTAAGTTCGTTCTTTATAGTTTTTTCAATGCTTTTTGCGATTGATTTAAGCTGTCTGTCGTGTTGAAGCATTTCTCTTGAGATATTCAAAGAGAGGTCTTCTGAATCAACAAGACCCTTTACAAATCCAAAGTAATCAGGGAGAAGGTCTTTGCATTTATCCATTATAAGTACGCCGTTTGAATAAAGCTGCAAGCCTTTTTCATAGTCTTTTGAATAGTAGTCAAAAGGAACTCTTTCAGGAATATAAAGGAGTGCATCATATGAAACAAGACCTTCATTTTTAACGTGCATATGAACAAGAGGGTCAGTGTAGTCAAAGAATTTTTCCTTATAGAATGAATTATAATCTTCATCTTTGAGTTCATTTTTATTTTTCTTCCAGATTGGAACCATACTGTTAAGGGTACGTGTTTCTACGAAATCTTCATATTCATCATCTTTTCCGCCCTCTTTTTTACGTCTGCTTGTGCAGTCCATTGTAATAGGGAAACGGATATAATCTGAATACTGTTTAACAAGAGAAGTTATTCTGTATTCTTCAAGATAGTCGCTGTACTTTTCATCTTCTGTGTCGTCAAGAAGTTCAAGAACTATTTCTGTACCAACTGAATCTTTTTCGCATTCTGAAATTGAATAGCCGTCAACGCCTTCTGATTCCCAGAGATATGCTGTGTCTGAACCAAATGCTTTTGTTTTAACAGTAACTTTTTTTGCTACCATAAAAGCAGAATAGAAACCGACACCAAACTGACCTATAATCTGGCTGTCTTCGTCAAGTTTGTTTTCTGATTTGAATTTAAGTGAACCACTGTTTGCGATTGTACCAAGATTGTTTTCAAGTTCTTCCTTTGTCATACCGATACCGTTATCGGTGATTGTTAAAGTTCTTGCTTCCTTATCAGGTGTTATGTGTATTTTAAAATCTGATTTTTTCATACCCACGCTGTCATCTGTGAGTGATTTGAAATATAATTTGTCGATTGCATCACTTGCATTTGAAATAAGTTCACGGAGAAAAATTTCTTTATGAGTGTAAATCGAGTTGATCATCATATCAAGAAGTCTTTTTGACTCTGCTTTAAATTCCTTTTTTTCTGCATTTCCCATAATAAATATATACTCCTTTCGGTATCCTTTTTCAGTATATTTTTTTGTAATTAGCACTCTCGGTGTTTGAGTGCTAATTATTAGTATAATACTTTTGCTGAAAAAATCAAGTGTATATGATTAATGTTTATAATTTGTTTACAATTGGTTGCAATGAGGAGTTAGGAATTAGGAATGAGGAATTAAGGTGTCAGCTTCGCTGACGGATTTATAAAACCTCTCCGTCACAGCTACGCTGTGCCACCTCTCCTTGAAAGGAGAGGCTTTTAATTAGGTTTGCAAAGTTGATTTTTATGGCTCTCCTGAAAGGGGAGCTGGCAAGCCGTAAGGCTTGACTGAGGGGTAGGAACGCATAAAACAAAATTGCCCCTGTCAGGGGCTTTAACCACAAAATTACCCTTATGTTTTTAATAGCGTGGGGTGACTTGGCTGCAGCGACACGCTGCTTCCTCATTATTATTAATTGTAAAAAAATATATAAACTTAAAAAAACCTATTGACAAAAGGAATAAAATAATGTAAAATTAAATGTGGTGTCTGTGCTTAATGCATAGAAATTTGAGTACACAGCACCGACTTTGTTTTATCTTATGTCAGATGAGATTTAAATTGAGGATTATGCACAGAAATGCATATAAAATAAAATTTATTTTCTTAATGTTAAAAGATTGAATATACAAAGTAATTTTATTAATCGGGCGGCCAGGCTGCTTGTTTTTATTTTTTTCGATTTCGCATTTTAAAGCGGAATATCGTTAATATATATTTTATTTAATTTAAATTGTTTGATTTAACTTGAAATAACTCTATTGAATAAAATCAATTGCAGACAGCTTTTTATTGTTTGCAAAAACTTAAAAATTAAACAGCAGTGCAAGGTCTCCTGAAAAACAAAAAGGAGGATTGTACCCAGTGAATCCGTGGATTATCACAATACTTGTTGCTGTTATTGCAGCAGCAGCCGCAGGATTTATCAGCTTTATGGCAAGCAGTAAGGTTTATTTCAATAAGGGTGTTGAGCACAGAAAAACTGAATCGGAAGCACTTATAGGTTCAGCTGAAAAAGAAGCAGAAAGAATTCTTGAAAATGCTCAGAGAGATGCAGATACAAAGGCAAAATCCGCTCTTGTTGGAGTTAAAGACGAAATCCATAAACTGAGAACTGATGCTGACAGAGAAATCAGAGAACGCAGAAATGACGTTTCAAGACAGGAAAGACAGTTGCAGAGAAAAGAAGACTCTCTCGATAAGAAAATAGATGGTCTTGAAAAGAAAGAAGAACTTCTTCAGAAAAAAATGAGTGCAGCCGATGCACACTTAAAAGAAATCGAAGAAGAACACAGAAAACAGTCGGAACTTCTTGAAAAAATTTCTGAACTTACTAAGGAACAGGCGAAGGAATATCTCCTTAATTCTCTTGAGAATGAACTTGTTCACGAAAAAGCGGTTCTTGTTTCAAATTATGAACAGCAGATAAAAGATACCTGCGAAGACAAGGCAAGAAAATATATTGCTCTTGCAATTTCAAAATGTGCGGCTGATCAGGTTTCAGAATCAGCAGTTTCAGTTGTTACTCTTCCTAACGAAGAAATGAAGGGAAGAATTATCGGACGTGAAGGAAGAAATATCCGTACCCTTGAAACACTTACAGGTGTTGACCTTATTGTCGATGATACTCCGGAAGCAATAACAATTTCTTGTTTTGACCATATCAGACGCGAAATTGCAAGTCTTGCACTTGAAAAACTTATTTCAGACGGACGTATTCACCCAACAAGAATTGAAGAAATGGTTGAAAAAGCCAAGAAAGAAGTTGAACACAAAATTCGTCAGGAAGGCGAAAGAGCTGTTCTTGAAACAAATGTTCATGGTCTTCATCCTGAACTTATTAAACTTCTTGGCAGACTTTATTACAGAACAAGCTATCGACAGAACGTTTTACAGCATTCAGTTGAAGTTGCACAGCTTTCAGGTGTGCTTGCTTCTGAACTTGGTGTTGACCCTTATATCGCAAGACGTGCAGGTCTTTTACATGATATTGGTAAGGCACTTACAGCCGAAATTGAAGGCTCACACGTTCAGATAGGCGTTGATGTTTGTAAGAAGTATAAAGAAAACAAAGAAATCATTCACGCTATTGAGGCGCATCATAATGATGTTGAACCTCAGACAGTTATTGCCTGTATTGTTCAGGCGGCAGATGCAATATCAGCTGCACGTCCTGGAGCAAGAAGCGAAAATTACGAAAACTACATCAAGCGTCTTGAAAAACTCGAAGAAATCTGCACATCATACGATGGCGTTGAAAAGTGTTATGCACTTCAGGCAGGCAGAGAAATCAGAGTTATGGTTGAACCTAACACTGTTAACGATGACAGAATGGTTCTTATCGCAAGACAAATTGCACAGCAGATAGAAGCAGAAATGGATTATCCGGGACAGATAAAGGTAAATCTTATAAGAGAGAGCCGAGTTACGGATTATGCAAAATAACAGGAATCTCCCTTCGGGGAGATTTTTTTGTTTAAAGGAGATTATTATGGTACATTTTGAAAATAGTTGGGACGAACTTTTAAAGGATGAATTTAAAAAGCCTTATTATTTAAGATTAAGACAGTTTCTTATAAATGAATACAGATCACAGGTTATTTATCCTAATATGTATGATATTTTTAATGCTATGAAACTCACTTCTTATGAAGATGTTAAGGTTGTTATTATAGGACAGGACCCTTATCATGGCATTAATCAGGCTCACGGACTTTCTTTTTCAGTAAAAAAAGGAGTTGCACCTCCGCCATCACTTGTGAATATATTTAAAGAAATAAAATCTGATGTTGGTGTGGATAATTCGGGAAAACATGGGGAACTTACTAAATGGGCGGAAGAAGGTGTTCTTTTGCTTAACAGCTGCCTCACAGTCCGTGCCGGCAAGGCTAATTCACACAGAGGAATGGGCTGGGAAAATTTTACAGATGATGTTATAATGCTTTTAAATCAGCGTGAGAAACCTATGGTGTTTATGCTTTGGGGTGCAAATGCAAAGGCAAAAGCTCAGCTTATAACAAACCCTGCACACCTTGTGCTGACAGCAGCACATCCGAGTCCGCTTTCTGCATATAACGGCTTTTTTGGCTGCAAACATTTTTCAAAAGCAAACGATTTTCTTGTTAAAAACGGTATGACACCGATTAACTGGAGTATTGACTAAAACAGAGTGCTAAAAGATTAATTTTGCAATAAAAAAGCATACGAATAAATTTTTATGTGAAAAATAAATAAAATATTTCAACAATAATCTAAAATTATATAAAATCATACAAAAGTTAAAAAAAGCCTTGACAAAACACTCAAATAGTGATAAATTATACTTAGCACTCAGGGAGTTGGAGTGCTAACACTCAAAAACAACAATTGCCAGACAAGGAGGCGTAAGACCATTTTGGATAACCGAAAGCTAAAAGTGTTGGCGGCTGTTGTCGATGAATATATACAGACAGGAGAACCGGTAGGTTCAAAAAAAATTGCTGATAAGCTGGATATTAAAGTATCAAGTGCAACTATCAGAAATGATATGTCAACTCTTGAACAGCTTGGTCTTTTGATGCAGCCTCATACATCAGCAGGAAGAATACCTACTTACGAAGGATACAGACTGTATATAAAAGAAATTGTAGGCGGCGGGGAACATTCTCTTCCGGCAGAGGAAAAAGAAAGACTCGATGCGATGATAAACAGCGGAGAGCAGACAGAAGAATTTTTGATACAGAGTGCCACAACAGCACTTGCGGAAATTACAAACTGTGCTGCCGTTGTTACGAACAATTCGCTTAAATTTTCTGTAATATCTAAAGTCGAGGTTATCCCGACGGGAAGACGACTGTATGTTATATTATTGATAACGTCAAACGGAAGCATCAAGAACAGAGCTTGCAGGCTCAATTTTGACCTTAGTAATGAACAGCTCGACATTTTCACAAAATATATTGAAAATAGTCTTGAAGGTGTTTCGGTTGAGGAATTTTCCGAAGATAAACTTCGTGATGCGGCAACAGCACTCGGAGCATATATGACAGCTCTTTCACCGCTTGTTGAAGGACTTTGCCAAATATCACGTGATATGAATTCAAGCGTGATAACAATGAAAGGTGAAGAAAACCTTTACTCGTGTGAAGAGTTTGAAAGAAATGATATCGTTCAGTTTATGTCAAGAAAAAATGAACTTAAAAATTTTCTTGACAATACTTTCAGCGGTATAAGCGTTATGTTTAATGAGGATAATAAAGATTTTGTCATTGGCAATTCAAGTATTCTTGTTTCACATTACAGCAAAGACGGAAAACAGGCAGGTTCACTTGGAGTTATCGGTCCGCTGAGACTTGATTATGCTAAGGTGATTCCGTACCTTGAATATTTTTCAAATAAGCTCTCAAGTCTGATTACAGATAAAAATGATGAAGCTGATGATGAAAATGACGGGGTGGAAAAATGAAAAGACTGAAAGAAAGGAAGAGAAGAATGGCAGAAGAAAACAAGAAGGAAGATACTCAGGAAAAAGATCCTCAGAAGAAAGATGTTGACATCGATGTTCCGGTTGTTGACAATCAGAACAAAGAAGAAACTGAAAAAGCTCCTGAAGAAAAAGACCTTGCGGCAGAAATTGATAAAGCAAAGGCAGATGCTGCCGAAGCAAATGATAAGTATTTAAGATTATTTGCTGAGTTCGATAATTACCGCAAAAGAACAACAAAAGAAAAAACAGAGTGTTACAATGACGCTACTGTAAAATGTATTGAGCAGATTCTTCCTGTTATGGATGCTTTTGACATAGCTCTTAAAGCACCTTGTCAGGACGAAAAGTTCTTTAAGGGAATGGAAATGATTCTCAATCAGTTTATCGCAATACTTGGCAAGATGAATGTTGTTGAAATTAAAGCCCTCGGCGAAAAGTTCGACCCTAACATACATCATGCAATCAAGCAGACTGAAAGCGATGAAATGGAATCCGACACAGTTTGTGAAGTATTCCAGAAAGGTTATATGCTCGGTGAAAGACTTATAAGACCAGCAATGGTTGCAGTTGTAAGCTGATAAGCGTATAAATAAAATAAGATTATAACAAATTTATATATGCCATTAATGATGGCGAAAAAAATTGAAAGGAAGAATTTATTATGGGAAAAATCATTGGTATTGACTTAGGTACAACAAACTCATGTGTAGCAGTTATGGAAGGCGGTAACGCAACAGTTATCACAAACTCAGAAGGTGCAAGAACAACTCCTTCAGTTGTTGCTTTTTCAAAAACAGGTGAAAGACTTGTTGGTCAGGTCGCTAAAAGACAGGCAGTTACAAACCCGGACAGAACAGTTATTTCAATCAAGCGTCATATGGGTTCAGACTATAAAGTAGACATTGACGGCAAGAAGTATACACCACAGGAAATTTCAGCTATGATTCTTCAGAAGCTCAAGGCTGACGCTGAAGCTTATCTTGGCGAACCTGTTACAGAAGCTGTTATTACAGTTCCTGCATACTTCACAGATGCTCAGAGACAGGCAACAAAGGACGCAGGTCAGATTGCAGGTCTTACAGTTAAGAGAATTATAAACGAACCTACAGCCGCAGCACTTTCTTATGGACTTGATAAGGAAGATGACCAGAAAGTTATGGTATATGACCTTGGCGGTGGTACATTCGATGTTTCTATTATTGAAATTGGTCAGGACGTTGTTGAAGTTCTTGCAACAGCAGGTAACAACCACCTCGGCGGCGATGACTTCGACCAGAGAATTATCAATTGGATGATTGATGAATTCAAGAAGTCAGACGGAATTGACCTTTCAAGCGATAAGATGGCTATGCAGAGATTAAAGGAAGCTGCTGAAAAGGCTAAGATTGAACTTTCTTCAACACCTTCTTCAAACATCAATCTCCCATTCATCACAGCAGATGCAACAGGTCCTAAGCACCTTGACTTAACACTTACACAGGCTAAGTTCAATGAACTTACAGCAGACCTCGTTGAAGCTACAATGGGACCTGTTTCACAGGCTCTTGAAGACAGCGGACTTTCACTTTCAGAAATCAACAAGGTTCTTATGGTTGGTGGTTCATCAAGAATCCCTGCTGTACAGACAGCTGTTAAGAACAAGCTCGGCAAAGAACCATTCAAGGGTATCAACCCTGATGAATGTGTTGCTCTTGGTGCTGCATATCAGGGCGGTGTCCTCGGCGGCGACGTTAAGGAAGGACTCCTTCTCCTCGATGTTACACCACTTTCACTTGG
This sequence comes from Oscillospiraceae bacterium, assembly GCA_022769365.1. Taxonomy (GTDB): domain Bacteria; phylum Bacillota; class Clostridia; order Oscillospirales; family Ruminococcaceae; genus Ruminococcus_C. The sequence goes on from JALEJO010000056.1 coordinate 8,386, forward strand.
TCTTGAAACAATGGGCGGTGTATGCACAAAGATTATCGAAAGAAATACAACAATTCCTACAAAGAAATCACAGATATTCTCAACAGCAGCAGATAACCAGCCGGCAGTTGATATAAACGTTCTTCAGGGTGAAAGAGAATTTGCCAAGGATAATAAGAAACTCGGTGAATTCCGTCTTGACGGCATTGCACCGGCTCCAAGAGGCGTTCCACAGATTGAAGTTACATTTGATATAGATGCTAACGGTATTGTTCACGTTTCAGCTAAGGACCTCGGTACAGGCAAGGAACAGAACATCACAATCACATCTTCAACAAATATGTCTAAGGAAGATATAGATAAGGCTGTTAAGGAAGCTGAACAGTTCGCTGAAGAAGATAAGAAGAACAAGGAAGCAGTTGATACAAAGAACAACGCAGAAAGCCTTGTATTCCAGTGTGAAAAGACACTCGGCGAATTTGGTGACAAGGTTTCAACTGATGAAAAGGCTAATATCGAAGCTAAGATTAACCTTGTTAAGGAAGCTCTTAAAACAGACAACACAGCAGACATCAAGGCAAAGTCTGACGACCTTCAGAAGGCATTCTATGATGTTTCATCAAAGGTTTATCAGGCAGCAGGTGCAGCTCAGCAGGCAGCGCCAGGTGCGGCAGGAGCAGGTCCTGATATGTCAAACTTCAATTCAAATAACGGCGGCAACGGCGGAAATGATGACGGAGTTGTTGATGCTGACTTTACAGAAGCATAATTTAAGAAATTATTAAATAAAATACCGACAGGGCAGGACCATTTCAGGTTTGCCCTGTCAAGTTGTATTAAAAGCCAGATAGAATTTTTTTAGTTCAGGCGGGTTAAGGAGAAAAAAATGGCAGACAAAAGAGATTATTATGAAGTGCTTGGTGTTCAGAAAGGTGCTTCTGATGCTGAAATAAAAAAGGCATTCAGAACAATGGCGAGAAAGTATCACCCTGATCTTCATCCTAATGATAAAGAATGCGAAGAAAAGTTTAAAGAAGTAAACGAAGCATATGAGGTGCTGAGTGACCCTGCTAAGCGTCAGAAATACGATCAATTTGGTTTTGCCGGTGTTGATCCAAGTTACGGTGGCAGTGCAGGTGCAGGCGATTTCAGCGGATTCGGAGGCTTTGGCGGCGGCGGATTCGGTGATATTTTCGATACTATTTTCGGTGATGGTTTTGGAAGTGCGTTCGGCGGCGGAAGAAGAAGTGCAAACCCTAATGCACCAAGAAGAGGCGGAGATATTCAAGTTCAGCTTGATGTTGACTTTATGGAAGCTTGTATGGGTGCAGAAAAGAAGATAAAAATTGCACATTTTTCAAAGTGTCCTGATTGTAACGGAACAGGTGCAACTGCACAGACTGTTTCAAAAACCTGCCCTGATTGTCATGGTACAGGTCATATCAATGTTACACAGAGAACTCCATTAGGAACAATATCATCAACAAGACAGTGTCCAAAATGCGGAGGCAAGGGCAAGACTGTAACAAATCCTTGCAAGAAGTGTGGCGGTACAGGCAGATTCAGAACACCTGAAGAAATAAATATTAAAGTTCCGGCAGGTGTTGACACAGGTCAGAAACTCAGGGTTTCAGGTCATGGCGATTTTGGATTTAACGGCGGTCCGTCAGGTGATTTATTTGTTGTTATTGCAGTTAAACCACATGAGCTTTTTGTAAGAAGAGGCAACGACATATATTGCGATATTCCTATAACATATTATCAGGCTGTAATGGGTGCTGAAATAACTGTTCCAACAATAGACGGCACTGTTAAGCAGACTATTCCTGAAGGAACTCAGACAGGCACAACATTCAGACTTAAAGATAAGGGTGTTAAGTACTTTGGCAGAGATGCAAGAGGTGATCAATACGTCAAGGTGTTCGTTGAAGTTCCAAAGAAACTTACTGAAAGTCAGAAAAAAGCTCTTAAAGAATTTGAAGAATCTCTTGACGGTAAAAATTACACAAAGAGAGAATCCTGGTTTGAGAAAATAAAGAGAAATCTTAAAAAGGATAAATAATA
>JALEJO010000088.1 GCA_022769365.1 Oscillospiraceae bacterium
GGCAATAACTGCACTTGGATTATCATTTTAATTCTTTTATTCTGCTGCTGCGGTTGCGGTTGTGGATGTGGCGGTAACGGCGGCTGTGGCTGCGGTTACAATGATAATTGCGGTTGCGGTAACGGCTGTGGCTGCTGATTAGCTGAATAATTTTTTAAGCGACCGATTTTTCGGTCGCTTTTTGTATAATCATAACTGGTAATATAGCATAATACACTATAAACCCCAAAAAAAATTTGTTTAATATGTGAATTGAAATAATTTCCAAAATAAAGTATAATTAAATAGTTGTATTTTTAATGCTTTAATGCTTAAAAGTATTACAGTAATAAATTGTAATATAACAATATCAGATTAATTTGGAGGAAATTTTAATGGCGGTTATGTATTTAACGCTGATAGTTTACCTTGTTCTTATGATAGGCATAGGTTTTTACTGTCGAAAGAAAACATCAAATGTTTCAGAATTTGTTCTTGGAGGAAGAACTGTAGGTCCGTGGCTTACGGCTTTTGCCTATGGAACTTCATATTTTTCAGCAGTTGTATTTATTGGATATGCAGGACAATTTGGCTGGAGTTACGGTCTTGCCTCAACATGGATAGGTATAGGCAATGCACTCATAGGAACTCTTCTTGCGTGGGTTCTTATGGGAAAGAGAACAAGAATAATGACTGCACATATAAAAGCGGCAACTATGCCTGAATTTTTTGAAAAAAGATTTAATTCAATGAGCTTAAAAATAGCCGCTGCTGTTATATCATTTATATTTCTTATTCCTTATACAGCATCTGTGTATAACGGACTTTCAAGACTTTTTGAATCGGCATTTCATATTGATTATTCTATTTGTATAATAGTTATGGCTCTTCTCACAGCTGTATATGTTATCCTTGGTGGATATAAGGCAACAACTATAAACGACTTTATTCAGGGAATTATAATGCTTTTCGGTATTATTGCTGTTATTGTATGTGTTGTAAATAATCAGGGCGGACTTGGAACAGCTGTTGATAACCTTGGCCTTATACCTGATTCAAATGGAAATACAGGAACATTAAATTCACTTTTCGGACCTGATCCTGTAAATCTTATAGGAGTTATCATTTTAACATCTCTTGGTACATGGGGACTTCCTCAGATGGTAACAAAATTCTATGCAATAAAGGACGATAAATCCATAACAAGAGGTGCAGTTATATCAACAATTTTTGCCGTTGTTATTTCAGGCGGAAGTTATTTTCTTGGTGGTTTCGGACATCTTTTTGCAACAGCTGATGAAACTGAAGCTGCTGAAACAGGAAAGTTTTTTGTTGAAAAACTTGCAAATGGCAAACTTAATTTTGACTCAATAGTTCCTGCAATGCTTGATAGTGCATTACCTCAGATACTTGTCGGAATAGTCCTTGTACTTGTATTTTCTGCATCAATGTCAACATTGTCATCACTTGTTTTAACATCGAGTTCAACACTCACAATTGACCTTATTAAACCTTTATCAAAGAAAGAAATAACAGAGAAAAAACAGGTTCTTATAATGAGAATTTTAATTGCACTTTTCTTAATTCTTTCAGTTATTCTTGCACTTAATAAGAATACATATATAACAACACTTATGTCAATTTCATGGGGTGCTTTGGCAGGTTCATTCCTTGCACCATTCTTATATGGACTTTTTTCAAAGAAAATTACAAAAGCCGCTGTATGGGTTTCATTCGGATGTGGTTCAATTATAACAGTAGTTCATATGATTTTGTTTAGTCTTGGATTCTTCCCATCACTTCAGCAGAAGGTCGTTGAAATGGGTTGGAAACTTAATATTATGTCACCAATAAACTGTGGTGCATTTGTTATGATTCTTGGACTTATACTTGTTCCTATTGTAAGTGCTTTTACTAAAAACAGCAAAAAAACTCAGGAATATATCGAAAAAGACGTATTTTCTTGTTATAATAAATAATTGAATATATTTTCTATAAAATAAAAAGAGGCTTAACCACCTCTTTTTATTTTTGATTATTTTTCAAAAAAATGTCAGTTTTCACCTTTGTCAATCGTATTTATAGTGAAAGGAGGTAAAAGCCAATGAATGAATTGCAATTTAAAAATTATTTTGAAAAAGCCGTAAAAACTCACTCTGTTTCACTTGTAAAAATAGCTTTTACATACACCAAAAACATATACGATGCGGAAGATATTGTACAAAATACGTTTCTAAAATTATACGAAAAACAGATTGAATTTGATACTGACGAACACTTGAAAGCATGGCTTATACGATGTACTATAAACAGCAGCAAGGACTTTTTAAAATCTTTATGGAACAAAAGCAGGGGAGATATGCCTGAAGATTTAAGTTATATGCCGTTTGAAAACAGAGAACTTATTGAATCGGTACTTCATCTTAAAAAGAATTACAGGATTGTTATACATCTTTTTTATTATGAAAGTATGTCGGCAAAAGAAATATCAGAAATACTCGGCATATCAATAAGTGCAGTTGAAAAAAGACTTTCAAGGGCAAGAAAAATGCTGAAAGAAGAACTTGAGAAAGGAGATAATGTTTATGAAAAAACAGTACAGGGACTCATTTGATATGATTAAAATATCGGAAAATTTTGGAGAAAAAGTAATTGAAAACTGCGAGAGAAATAAAAAAGCAAAAATAAAAAAATTTGGTGCAAAAAAAATAGTAGCTGCAACATCAGCAGTTGTTTTAGCAGCAAGTTTTGCAGGTTTTACTGTTAGTGCAGCAGGAAATGACTTTTCACAGCAGGTTAAAAATTTCTTTATTGGAGAAGATATAAACAACACCTCAGATGAAGAAAGTATAGAAAATTCAGAAAGTGGAATGGCAGAAAGCATAGACGATTTTGACTACAATTTAATTGCACCATATGTTAAACCACTTGACATGAGTTATGATGCCAAAAACGCTAATATTACGTTGACAGGTACTGTTTCAGATGGTTCAAGTGTATTCGTTTTTGGTGAAATAAATGTTTTTGATGAAAATTTTGTATTTGATGAAGATATGTGTCTTTTAGAGAATTTATCTTTTGAAAGTATCGAAGACGGAACTTGGGCTACAGGCGGAGATAATATATATCCTGACAATGAAATAAAAAATAAAGCATATTTCGTTGTTTCACTCCAAACAACAGGAAGGAATATATCAAAAGTTGATTTTACCGTAAAAGCTCTTTATGAAGGTAACTATGATAAGGATTCATATTTAATATCTTTATGGCATGAATTTAAAGACATTGATATTGATAATAATATTGAACCTTTGAATCTTATCAATAATTCAAATGCCATAAAAATTAAAGGGTATAAAATACAAGATGAAGAACATAAAAAAAAAGTTGAAGCTAATCTTTCTAATGTAAATATAACACCATTTGGAGTTCAATATTCCTATGAAAACAATAATACTTATTATGAAAATGGTATATATTATTATTATGGTTTTTTCGAACCCGATGATAATTTAATTGCAGTAATGAAAGATGGTTCGAAAAAAGATATTTCTTTTTCTAATGTTGAAGACAGAACAGGAAAAAATGGCAGATATATGCCGATAGTTCTTGATTTAAGTCAGGTAGATTATATTGAACACACAGATGAACTTAATGGAACGATAAAAATAGACGTAGCAGGGAAATACGCTGAAAAATATGGAGAAACAACAGAATCAACTGAAATAACATCTGATACAGAAGAAAGCACAAATAATACAGAAACAACAGGGGAAACAGTTTTATCTGAAACAACTGAAATAAGCACAGATATTTCTGAAACAGAAAGTATTGAAAAAATATCTGATTAATAAAATTAATTGAAAGTGAAAGAATTTAAGAGTAAGAACGTAATCACCTCTCAATCGTTTAGTTTTGATTGAGAGGTGGACTTTTTATCAATAAAAATAATTAAGATAAATTTGTAATATGTATATTTACAAAAGTACTATAAATGCCTTAATTTTGATATAAATGACGTAAAAACAACTATTATAATTTTATAAAATGTGTTATAATATAAAAAATTGAAAAGTCGGAGGATAATTAAATGAATGCAAAAGAATATAATTATTTAATAACACAGTATTATAATATGTTTTCAATACCGATAAGACTCTACAAAAATGATAGTATAGCTTTTTCAAAAGGTCCTTTTTTAAAAAACGAAGATCCTGTTAACTTTATCATTAATAGAATTTTAAATGATAACCGTGAAATAGGTTATGTTACAGATTCAAACAGTTTTTATTATGGATTTGTTTCAAATGGCGAATATAAAATTGTTGCAGGTCCTGTAAGTGAATTGAAAAAGTCTGAACAGGAAATAAGGCATATTGGTTTTCTTATTGGCAGCAAAGATGTTGAAAATCTTATTTCAGAAATACAGATTCTTGGTGGAATACATCCCGATACACTTTTACAGTCGCTTATTTTTATAAATTATTGTGTAAATAAAACAATGTATGACATTTCAGATATAAGAATTAAAAAAAGCGAACAGGAAAATATTACATCAGATATTAAGGAAAATTATTCATCAGAAAAAAATTCAGATGAATATGCGGTAAGATCACGTTCATATATGATAGACAGGGAAATATCTGAAAAAATAAAAAATGGTGATGTTGAAGGGCTTAAAGCAGGAGCAACAAAAGTATCATCAGCAAGCCCGAGAAACTTTGCACCTCATCTGTTAAGACATACAAAAAACTTTTTTATACGTCTTTTGGCAATATGCAGTTTTTCAGCTGTCAGTGGAGGAGTTAGTTCTGTTGAAATTTCTGAACTTGAAGAATTATATATTACAAAATGTGAATCTCTGAATGATATAGACAGAATAAAAAATCTGCAATATCATATGATACTTGATATGGCTGAAAGAGTAAAGAGAATCCGTATGATAAATCCTGAAAATTCAAAGCTTGTCAATCAGGTAACAAATTATATAAGAAATAATATAACAGAAAAAATATCAACTTCTGAAATTTCTGAGTATATTGGAAAAAGCAGGGGATATGTAACAACGGAATTTAAGAAAGCAACAGGTATAAATTTATCAGACTATATATCAGAACTTAAAGTAAACGAAGCAAGAGATCTTTTAAAATATACAGATAAAAGTTTTATTGAGATAAGCAATTATCTTGGTTTTTCATCACAAAGTTATTTTATAAGAATTTTTAAAAAAATAACAGGAGATACACCAAAAGAATACAGAATGAAAAATTAAAAAAAGTAGAACAAATTTGTTATTGTAATTACAATAATGCAATACTGATGAAAACTTTTGTGCTATAATACTAAATAGATTTCAAACTACATCAACTATATCCGTAATATCTTAAAGGAGAGTTTACTTATGCATTGGAAAAAAAGTATTTTAGCATTATTGCTTGTATCAGCAACAGCAGTTCAATCAGTTCCAGCTTTTGAACTTGATATTAAAGCATCAGCCGAAACTATTGTAAAAAATGATTTTGAAGTAAGCTATGGCGGATGGTATGAAAATGCCGACAATGTAAGTATGTCTGTTGAAAATGGAGAGGGTATAGACGGGTCGAAAGCGATGTTTGTATCAGACAGACATAATGCATCAGAAGGTATAAGCTCAGACAAGAGCTTATACCTTACAGGCGGCAAAAATTATGTTTACAATGTTAATATAAAAACATCCAAATCAGATACAGCTTATCTCAGAATATCATATGAAAATAATGGAAAAATAAATAATAAAGTTTTAAAGAGCGAAAAGACAAAAGCAGGCAAATGGACAAAAATCACATCAAAATATAAAGCACCTGCTGATGCAAAAAATATAACAATT
>JALEJO010000105.1 GCA_022769365.1 Oscillospiraceae bacterium
GTCTGAGTGAGAAATCATTCAGACCTCTTTTTTTATTGTCAATGAAGATGATAAAGTCTGATAAAATAAATAATTTGAAGCAATGAAGCTCACGGAAATATATATTCTGTGGGCTTTTTTAATTGGAGGTAGTTGAAATGAGTTATCCGAAAGTTGATTTTCTTTATCTTAATGAGGAAGATATGGTAAAAGCAGGAGTAAAAGATATGGCAGGCTGTATTGAAGCCATGGAAGAAATGTTTAAACTTATGAAAATCGGCGATTACAGAATGGGTGGTGCAAATGGCAATTCCCACGGCTGTATGGTTATGTTTCCTGAAAAATCTCCATTTCCTGAAATGCCTGTAGATGGACCTGACAGAAGATTTATGGCAATGCCTGCTTACCTTGGCGGTATGTTTGATATGGCAGGAATGAAGTGGTATGGTTCAAATGCTGAAAATAAAGCAAAAGGTCTTCCACGTTCAATTCTTATGCTTACTTTAAATGATAAAGATACAGGTGCTCCTGTTGCGTATATGTCTGCAAATATTCTTTCAGCATACAGAACAGGTGCTGTTCCTGGAGTAGGATATAAAAATTTATCAAAAGAAGATGCAAAAACAGTTGCAATAATTGGTCCTGGGGTTATGTCAAAAACTGCACTTGCAGCAATTATGGCAGTAAGACCATCTGTTGAACTTATAAAAGTAAAGGGCAGAGGAAAAGCTTCACTTGAAAAGTTTATTGAACATGTAAAAAAAGAATATCCGAATGTTGAGGTTCGTGCCGTTGATACGATGGAAGAAGCAGTGAGAGATAGTGATATTATTTCAGCAAGCACATCAACACCGACAGGTGATCCAAATGAATATCCTTATATCAAAGAGGAATGGATAAAGCCAGGTGCATTAATCAGTTCAACAGCAGCACTTCGATTTGATGATGACTTTGTTATTAACAGAGCAAGAACTGTAACAGATAATATAAAACTTTATGAAGCGTGGGAAGAAGAAATGAAACCTGATGCTTACAAAACAGTTCCGATTCCTGCTGTAAGAGTTATGGATTTAATAGCAGAAGGGAAAATGTCGAAAGACAAAGTTGATGATTTGGGCGATATACTTATGGGCAATATTCCGTTACACAGAAAGAAAGATGAAATTATAATTTATTCGGTTGGCGGTATGCCTGTTGAAGATGTTGCATGGGGTACAATAGTTTACAGAAATGCTTTGAAAAAAGGAATAGGAACAAAACTTAATCTTTGGAATACTCCTCAGATGGTATAAAATCCTTACAAATGAAGGAGGAAATATATAATTATGAGAATTGCAGAACATCCAATACTTGGTTCATATGATAAAGGCAGAACAGTTGAATTTACTCTTGATGGTAAAAAACTTGAAGGTTGTGAGGGAGAACCTATTGCAATGGCATTAAAAAATGCAGGTGTTATGGTTCACAGATATACAAGAAAAGAACACAGACCAAGAGGTATATTTTGTGCAATAGGAAGATGTACTGACTGCGTTATGATAGTAAACGGTCAGCCTAATGTCAGGACGTGTATAACACCTCTTGAAGAAGGTATGAAGATTGAAACGCAATATGGCGTAGGTTCAAAAGGAGAGTGAAAAAATGAAACATTATGATTTAGTTATAGCAGGAAGCGGTCCTGCTGGTCTTTCAGCGGCAATTGAAGCAGCAAAGAGAGGGCTTAGTGTTGCAGTTTATGATGAAAATGCAAGACCCGGCGGACAGCTTTTCAAACAGATACATAAGTTTTTCGGTTCAAAGGAACATAAAGCTAAAGTCAGAGGTTTCAGAATTGGTGAAGAACTTCTTGAAGAAGCGACAAAGCTTGGTGTTGAAGTGCATCTTAATTCAATTGTTGTTGGTATTTTTCCTGAAAAGGAAGTAACTATAAGTATGAACGACCATATTGAACATATTAAAGCAGACAGCATTGTTATAGCAACAGGTGCAAGTGAAAATATGGTTACATTCCCAGGTTGGACACTTCCTGGTGTCATAGGTGCAGGTGCAGCACAGACTATGATGAATCTTCATGGAATACTCCCAGGAAAAAAAGTTCTTATGCTTGGTTCAGGAAACGTCGGACTTGTTGTAAGTTTTCAGCTTATGCAGGCAGGCTGTGAGGTTGTTGCACTTTGTGATGCTGCACCTCGTGTCGGCGGATATGGTGTACACGCTTCTAAAGTTTCAAGATGCGGAGTTCCTTTCTATCTTTCCCATACAATTATTTTGGCTGACGGTGATGACCACGTTACAGGCGTTACAATTGGAGAAGTAGACAGTAAATGGCAGATTATAAAAGGAACAGAAAAACATTTTGATGTTGATACTATTTGTCTTGCGGTTGGTCTTTCACCTATGTCAAAACTTTGTGATATGGCAGGCTGTGAAATGGAAGATAACCCTGCAAAGGCTGGATTCGTACCCGTTATTGGCAGATATGGAGATACATCTGTTCCGGGAATATATGCGGCAGGAGATGTTTCAGGTATTGAAGAAGCATCAAGTGCAATGATTGAAGGGCGTATTGCAGGCATTGCAGCAAGTGCATACCTTGGATATATTTCGCAGGAAGAATGCGACAAGGAAGTTGAAATTCAGGAAAAAGCACTTGACGGCTTGCGTCAGGGTATGTTTGCTCCCGGAATGAGAGGCAAAAAAATTACAGAAACAGAAGAAGGAATTGAAATTTCTGAAAATCTTTTAAGTCATGGATTTGTTGCAGATGATGAAATTGAAAGATATCCGGGTGTAACTCATTCAGTCGGAATACATCCTGTTATTGAATGCACACAGAATATACCTTGTAATCCGTGTCAGGATGCCTGTCCAAAGCATTGTATAAAAATAGGTGATAATATTACTTCCCTGCCTGTTGTTGATTCTAACGTGTCTTGTATAGGCTGTGGAATGTGTGTTGCATCTTGTTCAGGTCAGGCAATATTCCTTGTAAATGAAGATAACGGAAACGGATTTGCTGAAATAACTTTGCCTTACGAATTTTTACCACTTCCGAAAAAAGGCGATAAAGGAAGTGCATTAAACAGAGCAGGAAAAGCAATTTGCGACGCTGAAGTTGTTGATGTAAAGAGTCTTAAAGCGTTTGATAAAACAAATCTTTTAACAATAAAAGTAGAGAAAAAATATGCTATGCAGGCAAGATTTTTCAAGGAGGAGGCATAATTTATGATACTTGACAGAAATAAAGACATTGGTGAATTTATACCTGCTCCTGATGATGATATGATAGTTTGCAGATGTGAAGAAATAACAAAGGGTGAAATAAGAAAAGCCGTTCATGACGGAATGTTCACTTTAACTGAAATAAGAAGATACTTAAGAACTGGAATGGGATTGTGTCAGGGACAAACTTGTACGAAGCTTGTAAAAAGCATTGTGGCAAGAGAACTTGGATGCAGACCAAATGAGCTTGGCGGTGCGACAGGACGTGCCCCAATGCGACCGATAGAAATGAAAGTTATGGCAAAGGATAAGGAGGAATAAGCTGTGAACGCAGATGTAATTATAATTGGCGGAGGTATAATCGGCTGTGCTGCTGCTTATAACCTCGCAAAAGAAAATGTTTCCGTTATTGTTATTGAAGCAAGCAATAATATAGGAAATGGCGGTTCAACAAGAAATGGCGGCGGTGTTCGTCAGTCAGGACGTGATCCACGTGAATTGCCTCTTGTTATGTATGCGATTAAAAATATCTGGCCGAATCTTTCTGATATGCTTGATACTGATGTTGAATATCATCAACAAGGCAATTTAAGACTTGGCAGAACTGAAAAACACAAACAAATTCTTACTGAATTAACAAACAGAGGTGTTGCAAATGGTCTTGATGTCCGTATGATAGACGGAGATGAAGCAAGACAGATAAACCCTTACCTTTCAGATGCAGTTACCTGTGCAAGCTGGTGCGAAACAGACGGTCATGCAAATCCTTTAACAGCAACTATGGGATATTATAAAATGGCAAGACGACTTGGAGCACATTTTATTTCAGGTGAAAAAGTTGTTGAAATAAAAAAAGTAAAAGGAAAAGCAAGAAAGGTTGTTACAGAAGCAGGCAATGTTTATGAAGGCGATAAAATAATTGTTGCGGCAGGATATGAGTCAAGATTTATAGCATCAACTGCGGGAGTTGATATTCCTATGACACCTGTACTTCTTGAAACACTTGTTACAGAAGCCGTAAAACCAATGTTCTGGCAAATGCTTGGAACAGCAGATGCTGATTTTTATGGTCATCAGACAAATCACGGTTCATTTGTTTTCGGACTTAATTCAGGTCTTGAACCATTCGCAAAGCCTGGTAAGCCTTTATCTTCAAGTATTGCAGCATCAGCTGCCTGTCGTGGAATTATGCAGTATTTTCCAACACTTGAAACAATAAAAGTTGTCAGAACGTGGGCAGGTTGGATGGATTCGTGTGCGGATCATGTTCCTGTTATAAGTACAGTCGATGAATGTCCGGGACTTATTTTAGCCTGCGGTTTCACAGGTCACGGATTTGGTATATCTCCATCAGTCGGACTTCTTCTTTCTGAAATGGCAATGGAAAAGAAAACAACGCTTGATATATCGGCTTTCAGATATAACAGATTTACAAAATAAAAAGCGAAGGTGCTGACAGATTTTAAATTTTCGGCACCTTATTTTAAGTTAAACGGGAGTGTATAAAAATGAAATTATCAAGAGTAGAAATAATAACAAGTATATCAAAAATAGAACCGCTCAGAAAAGCATTTAAAAAGTTTCACATATCAGGTATGACAGTTTATCAGGTTCTTGGTTGCGGTGTTCAGCATGGCACGCAGGAATTTGAAGATACAGATAAAACAGATGAAATAAGTCTTCTTCCAAAGGAAGTTGTTATGATGGTTCTTCCAACAGAAGAAGTAAAAGATTTACTTGAATTTGTTAAAAAAGAACTTTATACAGGTCACATAGGTGATGGAAAAATATTTGTTTCTGAAGTTACAAATGCTGTAAGAGTAAGAACAGGTGAAGAAGGAATAGATGCTCTTGTTGAGGGTGAATTCTGAAAATAAGGAGTGTTTAAAATGGGAGAAAAGAAACTTGGACTTCCAAGTGTAATTGCAACGGGAGTCGGACTTATAGTTGCAACAAGCTGTTTACTTTCAATAGGTCAAGGAACAGCAGCAATAGGAACACCTTTTATTATAACAATGGCTATTGCCTGTGCATTTAATATTTTAACAGCACTTTCAATATGCGAATTAAATGCACTTATGCCTAATATGACAGGTGGAATGGCACAGTATACACTTGCCTGTTTTGGACCATTTGTAACAATAGTTATAACGGTTGGCGGATACCTGACTTGTCAGACAATAATGGGAAGTTCGGAAGCCGCAATGTTCGGAAATACTTTAAGCAGTGTTTTGCCTCAAATTCCTGTATCGGGTGCGGTTTATTCGATATTGCTTATCGTTATACTTACAGCGTTTAACCTTTTTGGTGTTGATATGTTTGCAAAAATACAGAATGTTGTTGCTTATGCACTTATAGGTTCACTTATAGTTCTCGGACTTGCAGGCTGTTTTAATCTTGGAACAGGAAAAGTGGTTGAACAGCCGTCAGTTATTTCTTCAAAACCGTCTGATATATTTTCTCTTCTTGGACTTGCGTTTTTCCTTTTTATAGGTGTTGAATTTATTGTACCTATTTCATCACAAGTGAAAAATGCAAGAAAGAAAGTTCCTCTTGGAATGGTATTAAGTCTTGTGATAATTCTTGTTATGCAGATATTTATGGCAATAGGATTCAGCCATTATACACCTTGGAATGAACTTGGTGCAAGTACAGTTCCACATATTCTTTATGGTACTGCTTTATATGGAAAATTCGGCAAAATATGGATGACAATAATTTCACTTCTTGCCGTTATAAGCACAATAAACACAGCACTTTTTGCAAATTCTCAAATATGTCAGGGAATGGCGAAAATTAATCTTCTTCCATCAGTCTTTATGAGAACAAACAAAAAAGGAACTCCTTATGTTGGACTTTTGCTTATAGCAGTGATAATGTGCATAATAAATGGAACAGGACTTTCAACAAGCAGTCAGCTTACATTTTTAATTTTGACAGGCTGTACTTTCTGGATATTCTCATACATTATACTTCATTTTGATGTTTTGATTTTAAGAAAAAGACTTCCAAAAGCACCTCGAACATTTAAGCTTCCATTAGGTCCTGTGATTCCGATAGTAGGGATAATAGGAAATGCTTTTATGATATATAATATTGATTCAAGCTGGGAAGTTAAAAAGAAAATATACACAATATTTGTTATTGTAGTTGCAATTCTTTCTGTTTATGCATTTTTCTGGATAAAAAAGGTTATGAAACGACCTATGTTCAAAGCATATCAGATAAAAGAAGTTATGGCAATGGAAAATGAACAATATCAGGTTTACCATAATCCGATAACTGCAAGAAAACTTCATATTGAAAAACAAAAAATCAAGAAATATTCAGCAGATATAAATACAGGTACAAGACCTGAATAAAATAAAAGGCACAGAATTTGTTTTAATTCAATTCTGTGCTTTTTTTAATAGTTTTATTTTTTTCTCTAATTCTTCTGTCTGAACCATTTTAAGATATTTTTTAGGAGTCATACCTGAAAAGGCTTTAAAGTCATGTATAAAATGTGCTTGGTCATAATAACCGAGTTTAAATGCAAGGTCTGTTAATGTGAGAGTATAATCACGACTTATATTCTGAATTGCAGATTGAAACCTAATCATTTTTGAAAAAGTTTTAGGATTGATTCCCATTTTTTCATTGAAAAGTTTATTCAAATATCTTTCAGAATACCCTGTGTCCAATGCAATTTCTTTTTCTGTTATGCTGCCGCTTGTTTCAATTATTTTGCCAACGGAATATTCCACAATATTCTTTTTGCAGTCTTTTTCAGAAGCATTTTGGTAAATTGGAATATAATATGTAAGAAAATAACGAATCTGGTCAATAAAATCGTTTGTTTCGCATATTCTTTTCAAAATATCATCATCATTAAACAGAATATTTGCGGGAACACCGCTATTTGTAAGGTCGGGTATGCTGATATATTCCGAAAAATTATAATTGAAATTTGTTTCAAAAGAAACACCAAAATATGTAGTATTTTTATCGTCCAAAGCTATTTTAGGAGCAAGAACTGTACCATGAAGTTCGGCATACGGATGTTTTTCATTACAGGCAAAAACAAGATCTGTGCATCCATCAGGTACGGCAATTTTTGAAATGTTATCGTAGTCCGTATGATAAAAATAATTTATGCCGTATATATGCATATCATATCTTAAATAATTTTTTGATGCCATTATAAAAAAAGGCTGTTGAGGAAAAAACATATTTTTATTAATAATATCACTTCCTTAAAT
>JALEJO010000018.1 GCA_022769365.1 Oscillospiraceae bacterium
ATTTTTTATAAAGATGAAAGCGAAAATTACCTTATACAATGCAAAAAATGCGATTACAAATAAATTGCACTAATAAATTTTATAGTATATTGAAATATTTTTTTATTGTGATATAATTTAAATAGTTTTATTTTTAATTCAGAAAGGAAAAAATTATGAAAATAGCAGTAACATATGAAAATGGAAATGTTTTTCAGCATTTTGGACACACAGAACAGTTCAAATTATTTGATGTTGAAAATGGAAATATTGTAAGAGAACAAATTGTTGATACAAACGGACAGGGACACGGTGCATTAGCAGGATTTTTAAGTGAATCAGGAGTTGATACACTCATTTGCGGAGGAATCGGCGGAGGTGCAAAAAATGCACTTGCGGATGCTGGAATAAAGCTTTTCTGCGGAGTAATGGGTAAAGCTGATGATGCAGTAAAATCATATCTTAAAGGCAGTCTTGAATTTAACCCTGATTTTCATTGTGAACATCACGAACACCACGGAGAAGGACATTCCTGTGGAGAAAATAAGCATGGATGTTCAGGAAATAGTGGTAAGTGCAATGGATAAAAGCATAAAATATACTTTTGAAAAAAATTTTACTCAAAATCAGGTTCAGCAGCTTTTTTTATCAGTAAATTGGGTATCGGGAAATTACCCTGAAAGGCTTTATAAAGCGTTGAAAAATTCTTCGACAGTAATAACAGCATGGAACAAAGAAAAGCTTGTAGGGCTTGTAAGAGTAATTGACGATGGCGAACTTACAGCATTTATTCATTATGTACTTGTTAATCCTGAATATCAGGGAAAAGGAATAGCAGGTACGATGATAAATATGATAAAAGAAAAATACAAAGATTATCTTTACATAAATATTATGCTTGAAGAAAGAAAAAACGCTGCATTTTATGAAAAATTTGGTTTTAAAATTATGAAAAACGGCACTCCGATGCAGATATGCAACTTTAAGAATTAAAACAAAAACCGCAGAGAAAAATCTCTGCGGTTTTATTTTTACGTTTTACTGATTTTTGTAAGCGTCAAACATTTTCTTGACCATCTGACCGCCAACTGAACCGGCTTCTCTTGAAGTTAAATCGCCGCCTTCACTAAGGTCAACGCCTACTTCGTTAGCTGATTCCATCTTAAAACGTTCCATTGCCTGTTTACCTTTTTCTGTATATTTACCCTTCATTGTAAATATCTCCTTTCAAATTTTAAAGCATATCAGATGCCTGTATATATATTAACCCGAAAGAGATGATTTATCAAAGTAAATTTTTACCAGTTTATTTTATATAAAATCCGTGTTCGTTTTCAATAAGCGGAATTTCATTTGCCCAAAGGTTTTCAATTTTGATATAAGTACCTTTTTCAACTGTCATAATTGCAGAGTCAATATCTTTTTCTTTTCCCTGCATTTCAGCTTCAACAGTACCATCAAAATTATTTTTTACCCATCCTGTAATTCCATACAAGTCGGAGGCATAACGCAGTCTGTATCTGAAACCGACGCCCTGAACCCAGCCTGAAAAAATTATATGTTTTCTTATCATATTTTTTGAGCCAGTCTTTCTGAATAGATATTTCTGAATTTATCAAATTCATCATTATCAATAGCATCTCTTATTTTTTCAAGCAAAGTATTATAAAAATAAAGGTTATGCATAACTGCAAGTCTGCCGCCAAGCTGTTCGCCTGCTTTGAAAAGATGTCTGATATATGACCTTGAAAAATTTCTGCAAACAGGACAATCGCAATGTGAATCAAGCGGACTGCTGTCTGTTATGTATTTTTCATTTGTAATGTGCATAATTCCATCCCATGTGAAAATAGTTCCATGACGTGCATTTCTGCTTGGCATAACGCAGTCGAACATATCTACACCTCTTGCAACAGCTTCAATAATATTTGTAGGAGTACCAACACCCATAAGATAACGAGGCTTGTCGACAGGGGCAAAAGGTTCAACAGCTTCAATTATTCTGTACATATCTTCAGTAGGTTCACCAACTGCAAGACCGCCTATTGCATAGCCGTCAAGATTAAGTTCAGCAATTTCCTGCATATGTTCAATTCTTAAATTATCAAAAGTACAGCCCTGATTTATACCGAAAAGCATTTGTTTCGGGTTGATTGTGTCAGGCAGGGAATTAAGTCTTGCCATTTCAGTTTTGCATCTTTTAAGCCAGCGGGCAGTTCTTGCACAGGACTGTGCGGAATAATCATATTCGGCAGGATTTTCAACACATTCATCAAAAGCCATGGCAATAGTTGAACCAAGATTTGACTGAATCTGCATACTTTCTTCAGGTCCCATAAATATTTTTCTTCCGTCAATATGAGATGAAAAATAAACGCCTTCTTCTTTTATTTTTCTAAGTTTTGCAAGAGAAAAAACTTGAAATCCGCCGCTGTCTGTAAGGATAGGACGCTGCCAGTTAATGAATTTATGAAGTCCGCCCATTTCTTTTATTATTTTGTCTGTTGGTCTTAAATGAAGATGATATGTATTGCAAAGTTCAACCTGACATTTAAGGTCTACAAGATCAAGAGAAGAAACAGCACCTTTTATTGCAGCTGCGGTTGCAACATTCATAAAAAAAGGAGTCTGAATTGTTCCGTGAACAGTTTCAAAAGTTCCTCTTCTTGCTTTTCCGTTTGTTTTTATAAGATTAAACATTTATTTCCTCCGATTTATTTTAGTAAGAAAATTTTTGCAGCAGCATATAAAACTGCAAGGAATATTATATTAAGAACAGTGAAAACAAAAAGGTATTTTCCACTTTTTGCATTTTTTGAAGATATATAAATTCTGTATGATATAAGGCTTGCAAGAGATGCAACAGGAGTACCGAGTCCGCCTATATCAACGCCATAAAGGAGCTGTTTTATATTTTCACAGAAAGGATAAAGCAAAACCGTTGCAGGAACATTGCTTATAATCTGACTGCAAAGCAGGGAAGTTTCAAGAGTATGTTTTTCAAGAAGTCCTGAAAGAAAATTTTTTGCCCATGGAATATTGGAAATATTGCCTGAAAATATGAAAAAACATACAAATGTTAAAAGCAGCATATAATCTGTTTTAAGCAGAATATTTCTTTTGTATATTAAAAATACAGCCGCAACAATTGCAATGCATAAAATATAAGGAATTATATGAAGTACAGTAAGTATACATATGATAAAAAGTACACTGCATATTATTCCGCCTTTTTTGTCGGGTGATGCAATATTTTTTACTTTTTCAACATTTTCTTTTTTCACCAAAAAACAGCAAAGACATATCATGATATAAGAAAGAACAGTAAGCGGAAGCATTGTAAGAATGAATTTACCTGCGTTCATTCCGCTTCTTTCGTATATAAAAAGATTTTGCGGATTTCCAATTGGCGTAAGCATTGAACCAAGATTTGCGGCAAGTGTTTCGATAACTACTGTTATAAGCAGATTTTTTCTGCTTTTTTCCATAAGTAAAACGGTTATAGGAACAAACGCAATAAGTGAAACATCATTTGTCATAAGCATTGATGCAAAAAAACAAAGTGATGTTAAAACAAGGCAAAGCATACGCATATCTTTTGCATATCCTGCAAGTTTATTTGCCGCAAAAGATAAAATTCCGTTTTGTTTAAAGCCTTCAACTGTTGTCATAAGACAGAAAAGAAGTGCAAGGACAGAAAAATTTATATATCCTATATATTCTTTTGATGGCGGAACAATAAATGAAGAAATTACAGCGGCTAAAAATGCGGTGCAAAAAACAGCTTCTTTTTTTATAAATTTTATTATTTTTTCTGTTTTCATATCAGGAGCATTGCATCTCCGAAACTAAAAAATCTGTACTTTTCTTCAACGGCTGTTTTATATGCATTCATAATATTATCGTATCCTGCAAAAGCTGAAACAAGCATAATAAGAGTGCTTTCAGGAAGATGAAAGTTTGTGATAAGTCCGTCTAAAACTTTAAATTCATATCCCGGATAAATGAAAATATTTGTATTTCCTTCGGCTTCTTCAATTTTGCCATTAAAAGTTGCAACACTTTCAAGAGTTCTGCATGAAGTTGTGCCGACTGCAATTACTCTTCCGCCGTTTTTCTTTGTTTCATTTATAAGGTCGGCTGTTTCTTTTGGAAGAACATAGTGTTCAGTATGCATATGGTGTTTTTCAACATCATCTTCCTTAACAGGTCTGAAAGTTCCAAGTCCAACATGAAGAGTCACTCTTGCAAAGTTTATACCTGATTTTTTCAAGTCGTCTATCATTTCGTTTGTGAAGTGAAGTCCTGCTGTAGGAGCGGCAGCAGACCCCAGTTCACGGCTGTAAACTGTCTGATATCTTTCCTTGTCTTTGAGTTTCTCTTTTATATAAGGCGGCAGAGGCATCTGACCAACGTCTTCAAGTGCTGTGTAGAAATTTCCATCACATTCAAATTTAACAACTCTGTTTCCGTCTTCTTTAACTTCAAGAACTTCGGCTTTAAGTCTGCCATTTCCAAAAGAAAATCTTTTTCCAACTCTTACTTTTTTTCCAGGGTGACAGATTATTTCCCAAACTTTATCGCCTTTTTGTTCAAGCAAAAGAAATTCAATAAGGGTTGATTTTTCAGGGTCGCCGTCTTCTCTGTGACCGTAAAGTCTTGCAGGAAGAACTCTTGAATCATTAACAACAAGCAAATCGCCAGGTTTTAAAAATTCCTTTAAATCATAAAAATGTTTGTGAGTAATTGAACCGTCCTTTTTGTCAAGAACCATAAGTCTTGAAGCATTTCTTGGTTCAACAGGTGTCTGAGCTATAAGTTCCTCAGGCAAATCATAATAAAAATCAGATTTTTTCATTATAAAACTCCTTAAATATATAAAAAATTACAAAAATAATATTGACAAATCACTTGTAAAGTGTTATTATTATAGTTAAGGTAGAGGTGCGGTGACGATCAGTATCATTTTCGAGAACCTGTTTCGATGACAAAATGTGAAAGGCAACATCGCCGAAGAATGGAATTCATACAGGGTGTTTCTGTTCTGATTGCATATTCAACAGGTATGTAATTGTCATCATGTTCTGATGGAGAGCTATCGGCAGTAAATTCAAACTGTCAATATTTCTATTATATCACATGATGCTCCGGTTTTCAACCGGTTTTTTATTTATTTAATAATTTTTTTCAAGGAGTAGTAATTTTATGAAACAATATTCAGTAGGTATTATTGGTGCAACAGGTATGGTAGGTCAGCGTTTTGCGACACTTCTCGAAAATCACCCTTGGTTCAATGTTAAAGTTCTTGCAGCATCAGCAAGAAGTGCAGGAAAAACATATGAACAGGCAGTTGGTTCAAGATGGCTTATGGCAACACCTATGCCTGAATCAATGAAAGATATGGTAATTATGGATGCTGAAGCTGATATGGAAAAAATTGCATCTTCCGTTGATTTTGTTTTCTGTGCAGTAAATATGAAAAAAGAAGACATCAAGGTACTTGAAGAAAAGTATGCAAAGCTTGAATGCCCTGTTGTTTCAAACAATTCAGCACACAGATTCACAGATGATGTTCCAATGGTAGTTCCTGAAGTAAATCCTCAGCACATTGAAATAATAGAATCACAGAGAAAAAGACTCGGCACAAAGAGAGGCTTTATCGCTGTTAAATCAAACTGCTCAATCCAGAGTTATGTTCCGGCACTCAGCCCACTCAGAAAGTTTGGTATCACAAAGGTTTTAGCTTGTACTTATCAGGCAATTTCAGGTGCAGGAAAGAATTTTGAAACATGGCCTGAAATGGTAGATAATCTTATTCCGTATATCGGCGGAGAAGAAGAAAAGTCAGAGCAGGAACCACTCAAGGTATGGGGTGAAATCAAGGACGGCAAAATTGTAAAGGCTGATTCACCTTGCATCACAACACAGTGTTTAAGAGTACCTGTTTCAGACGGTCATACAGCGGCTGTTTTCGTATCATTTGAAAATAAGCCTTCAAAGGAAGAAATAATTAAGATATGGAATGAATTCAAGGGTGTTCCTCAGGAACTTGAACTCCCATCAGCACCAAAGCAGTTCATTCATTATTTTACAGAAGATGACAGACCACAGGCTAAGCTTGACAGAGGTCTTGAAGGCGGTATGGCTGTTTCAGCAGGTCGTTTAAGAGAAGATACACAGTATGACTATAAGTTTGTTTCACTCTCACACAACACATTAAGAGGTGCAGCAGGCGGTGGTGTGCTCCTTGCAGAACTTCTTGCAGCAAAGGGATATTTTGATTAATTTAATTAATATATAATTTGAAGAAAGGAAAAGTATTCAATGAAAAATACAATTTTTACAGGTGCAGGGGTTGCCATTATTACTCCTTTCACCGCTGACGGAGAAATTGACTATGAAGGACTTGGCTTCCTTATAGATGAACAGATTGAAAAAGGTACAGATGCAATTATTATTTGCGGTACAACAGGCGAATCAGCTACTATGTCTGACGAAGAACACAAAGCTTGCATAAAGTTTGCCGTTGAACGTACAGCAAAGAGAGTTCCTGTTATTGCAGGTACAGGCAGCAACGACACAAAGTATGCCATTGCACTTTCAAAAGAAGCAGAAGATATGGGTGTTGATGCACTTCTTGTTGTTACACCATATTATAACAAGTCAACACAGAGAGGTCTTATTGCACATTTCACAGCAATTGCAGACAGTGTAAATATTCCTATTATACTCTATAATATTCCAAGCAGAACAGGCGTTAGTATGACTGTTGAAACAATTTCAAAGCTTGCAGAACACAAGAATATTGTTGCTGTTAAGGAAGCAAGCGGAAATATAAGTTTTGCTGCAAAGCTTATTGCTGCTTGCGGCGATAAAATAGATGTATACAGCGGAAATGATGATATGATAGTTCCTCTTATGTCACTTGGTGCAAAGGGTGTTATATCAGTTCTTTCAAATGTTGCACCTGACGTTGCACATAATATGGCACAGGCTGCACTTGACGGAGATTATGCAACAGCACAGAAACTCCAGATAGAATATCTTGACCTTATCAATGCACTTTTCATAGAAGTAAATCCTATTCCTGTAAAGGAAGCACTTAACCTTATGGGTAAGCCTTCAGGCGAATGCAGAATGCCGCTTTATGCTATGGAAGACAAGAACGTTCTTGTTCTTAAATCAGCACTTGAAAAGCACGGACTTATTAAGTAAAATAAGTTTATATAAAGCCTCCCCTTAAAAATAAAAAGGGGAGTGCATTTTTTAAATGAAAGGATGTAAACAATGATTAAAATTGCAATATGCGGTGCGGCAGGCAGAATGGGCAGAACAATTGCAGGCTGTATTGCAAAAAGAGATGACTGCGAAGTTTGCGGCGGAATTGATTCATTTATTCCTGATGACCTTCCTTATGAAGTTGTAAAGACTCCGTCAGAACTTAAAACAAAGCCTGATGTTATAATAGATTTTTCAAATCCTGCATCACTTGATATGCTTGTTGAATATGGAAAGGCAACAAAAACTCCGATAGTTTTCGGTACAACAGGATACAGCGAAGAACAGACAGAAAAAATAAAGAAAACAGCAGAGGAAATTCCTGTTTTCTTCACATTTAATATGTCACTTGGTATCAATCTTCTTGCACAGCTTGCAAAAAAAGCAGCGTCAGTTCTTGGTGAACAGTTTGATATTGAAATTGTTGAAAAACATCATAATCAGAAAATCGATGCACCAAGCGGAACAGCAATTATGCTTGCAAATGCAATAAATGAAACAAGCGGAAATAAATATCACTATATGTACGACCGTCACTCACAGAGAGCAAAGAGAGATAAATATGAAATCGGAATGCATTCTGTAAGAGGCGGCACAATAGTAGGCGAACACGATATTATTTTTGCCGGTAATGATGAAGTTATAACTTTATCACACAGTGCAGCTTCAAAAACAGTATTTGCAGAAGGTTCAGTAAATGCGGCTGTATTTATGAGCAGCAAAACAGAACCGGGACTCTATGATATGTCAGGTCTTTTATTCTAAGAAAAATATATTTTTCAAACAAAAAACTCCCGAAAAATCGGGAGTTTTTTTGTTTTGGATCGATTATTCTGTTTCAGTTGTTTCAGTCGTATTAATTTTTTGAAGAAGTTCTTCTGCGGCTTTAAGAGTGCCTTCTGTTGAAAGTCCCTTGTTATCTGCAAAATATTCCTGAGAGTTAAGTGAATAATTTCTGTGAACTCTTTTATATGTTCCGTCAGGATGTTTTTTTCTTGCTTTTGCAGTATCTGCAAGCATAATATCAAACATAACCTGAATACGTCTGCGAACGCTTTCACTGTAAATAGGAGCGGCAACCTCAACACGTCTTGACATATTTCTTGTCATCCAGTCGGCTGATGAAATAAACATCTTTCTTCTTTCAGGAGTACCAAACATATAAATTCTTGAATGTTCAAGATACTGTCCGACAATGCTTATAATGTTTATGTTGTCTGTATAGCCATTTATATCAGGCTGTAAGCAGCAAATGCCTCTTATTATAAGATCGATTTTAACGCCTGCCTCCGATGCTTTAACAAGCTTGTTTATTATTCTGACATCTGTCAATGAATTCATTTTAGCACCAATATAAGCTTTTTCACCTGCTTTTGCGTGCTGAATTTCTTCATCAATAAGGTCAAGAATTTTATCTTTCATACAGTTAGGAGCAACAAGAAGGTGTTCAGTTGAATTAATAAGTTTATCAGAGAAAAGTGCTTCAAAAACTTTCTGGGCTTCTTCTGCGATTCTTGTATCGGCTGTGATAAGTGCAAGGTCTGTATAAAGTTTTGCTGTATTTTCATTGTAGTTTCCTGTTCCTATCTGAGTTATATAAGACTTATTTTCGCCGTCTTTAAAAGTTATAAGACAAAGTTTTGAATGAACTTTCAAACCACTCCAGCCATAAATTACATTACAGCCTGCTTTTTCAAGCTGTTTTGACCATTCTATGTTGTTTTCTTCGTCAAATCTTGCTTTAAGTTCAACAAGAACATCAACTTTTATTCCGTTTTTAGCTGCATTTATAAGATGCTGAACAACGGCACTTTGCTTTGCAACTCTGTATAAAGTTATCTTGATTGATTCGGTATTTTTATTTTCAGATGCTTTTTTCAGCATATCAAGGAACGGCTGCATTGATTCGAACGGATATGCAAGCAGAACATCTTCGTTTTTAAGTACTCTGTCGATAACATCGGCTTTTGAAACGGCAGGTATTCTTGGTTTATAGAATAATTCAGGATAGCGTTTCAGATAATTTTTAATATCAGAGAAGAAACCGAAATCGAGCGGAGTATTGTTGAAAAATACTCTTCCTCTTTCAAGAACAAGGAACTGACATATTTTTTCCATTGTTTCTTTGTCGAGTTTTTTAGTCATTTCTATTCTTACAGGACAAAGTTTTCTTCTCATTTTAATGATGTTTTCCATTTCGGCACGATAGTCAAGGTCTTCATCATAAAATCTTTCCATACCAATATCGGCACTTCTTGTTATTCTTATGAGTGAACTTTCCATAACAACGTGATTAGGGAAAAGTGATGACATATAGTGAAGAATAAGGTCTTCGGTTAAAACAAAAGTTCCTTCTTTACCAGGTACTTCAAAAACTTTCGGAAAATCTTCGCCTCTGCACGCAACAACACCGATTTTTATTTTACTGCTTTTTGATTTTAAAACACTTATTGCGTAAACGTCCTTATTTTTAAGAAACGGAAAAACCTGCTGTTTGCCAACAACAATAGGTGACAAAAACGGCTGAACCATTTTCTTGAAAAGGTCGGAGTAAATTTTTTCTTCTCTGCCTGTAATTTCAGAAAAATCTGCGATTTTTACTTTATATTCGCCAAGTGTATCAACTAATTTTGAGTAGATTTTTTCTTTTTTCTTGTTTAAATTTCTTACTTCCTTACAGATAGCTTCTATCTGCTGATGACTTGTCATATTGCTTTTATCGTCTTTATAATCATCAAAAAGGTTTATCTGGTCGTGCAGACAGCCTACACGAACCATAAAAAATTCATCGAGATTTGATTGATATATTGAAACAAAACCAAGTCTTTCGCCAAGCGGTACTTCCGGATTTTTAGCTTCTTTGAGAACACGTTCGTTGAACTTCAGCCAGGAAAGTTCTCTGTTTTCATATAATTTTTTCTTCATATTAATCCTCCTGAATCTATTGTGTGAGTAGTGATGTATTTTTCTTTTAAAGATGTGCAGAAAATAAGATAATGTCATATTCCAAGAGATATTCCAAGCTGACGTGCTGTGTTAAGTGCAGCATCATCTTCAGGGATTACTTTTTTTATACCTGCAATGTCAACAAGTTTATTTGCTGTGAGTTTGCCGTCCTTAATGGCAACTGTTTTGCCAAAATCTTTATCGTGAATAAGCTGTGCAGCATATGTTCCAAACTGTGTGGCAAGGAATCTGTCGTAGGCACTTGGAGAACCACCTCTTAACATATGACCAGGAATACAAGCCCTTGTTTCAAGTCCTGTCATTTCCATAATAGTATTTGCAAGGCGTTCACCTATTGGAGTAGTTGTTTCAAGTTTAAGCTTTTTAAGTTCCTTTTTAGGAAGTTTGGCTTCTTCCTGTGTGATAGTGCCTTCTGCAACTGCAATTATAGAGAAATATTTTTTATTATCCATTCTTTTCTTGATAGCTTCACAAACCTTGTTTATATCATATGGTATTTCAGGGAGAAGTATAACATCTGCACCACCTGCAATTCCTGAATACAAAGTAAGCCATCCTGCCTTGTTGCCCATTATTTCACAAACCATAATTCTGTTATGGCTTTCTGCTGTTGAATGAAGGCTGCTTACAACGTTTGAGGCAGAATCAACGGCTGAGTGGAAACCAAATGTAACATCTGTACCATAGAGGTCATTATCGATTGTTTTAGGAAGTCCTATAACAGGTAAACCTTTTTCTGAAAGAAGAGCCGCTGTTTTATGAGTTCCGTTGCCTCCGAGAATACAAAGAGCGTCAAGTTTTAATTTAGAAAAAGTATCAACCATATTGGCAACTTTATCAACGTTATCTTCTTCAATAACTCTCATTTTTTTGAAAGGCATTCTTTTTGAACCAAGAATAGTTCCGCCTTTAGTTAAAATCCCTGAAAATTCTTCAGGCATCATTTCGTGTGAAAGATTATTTACAAGTCCGTAGTATCCTCTTTCAATACCGACAAACTGAACGTTATCCTGACCATAGATATTGTAACAGGCTTTTGCAATACCTCTCATTGCTGCATTTAATCCGGGACAGTCGCCGCCGCTTGTAAGAAGTCCGATTCTGATTTTTTTCATTTTTATATCCTTTCTCTGCCCTTATTTTGATTTGGTGGACAGAATAATATTTTTTAACAGATATATTATACCATAAAAATATAAAAATGTACAGTAAAAAATAAATATTTTTAACAAATTTATTTTTTATAGTGAAATTGCACAAAAACTTATATTCATTTTTCCGCAAGACATCAAATCTTTATTTTATTATACCATATGAATGTAAAAGCTAAAATACATATATAGTAAAACTTGGGTAAAATTAGTAATTGCTGTTTGCGTTTGACAGACAATTGTTTTTTGTAACACATAACTTTCACATTATTTTCTTATTCTCTTTATTGACAATTGCATATAATAGTGGTATAATACAAATATTTCTAAATGAAATATTTAACAATGATAAATATTAAAGGAGGTAAATGATTTGTATGATAAAGGTGATTTAAAATGCGAAGAGAACTTTCCTGATATTTTGTACCTTCATAAAGTTCATAAAATGTTTGCTCTGAAGCAAATGGTATCAGTTGATCTTTCTCATCACGAATTTATCACTCTTGTAACAATCAACCGTTTGTCAATTGAAAAAAAAGCAGACAAAATAAAAGTTTCTGAAATAGTGAAATGTCTTGAAGTACCTAATGCAGGAGTTTCGAGAACACTTGGAAAACTTGAAGAAAAAGGTCTTGTTTTCAGATCAAT
>JALEJO010000047.1 GCA_022769365.1 Oscillospiraceae bacterium
TTCCGTTTCAATATAATAAGTTAAAGAACCTTTTGAACCTGATGAAATACTTTTATCATATATTTTTGAATTATATATCTGAGGTTCTGAAAAGTCAAAAATTTGGTTTATGTATCCGACTGAACTGGCAGACAGAAAAACAGAAATAATAATCAGCGGAAGAATTATTTTTCGTTTTTCTTCTGAAGATAAAATAAGTATCAGAATGATAATTACAGCAGAAAAAGTCAGGGAAACAAGACTATATTTTGAAAAACTCAGCATATTTATTTGCAAAACACATAAAAAATTAAAGCATTCAGACATCATTACAGGCAAAAAAATATTGGGGGTTGCTGAAAAATCTCCGTTTTCTTCGCCTTTTTTATAATCAGCAATGCTGTATTCATTGTTATAAATCAAGTAAAAAATAAGAATGGAAATAACAGAAATTATGTAAATAATGGCTGAAACAGAGTAACAAAAGTAATTAAATGCAAAAATGCAGAAAACAGTTGATATATACATCAGATTTTTTATTCCTAAATATACAAATCTTCTTTTTCCGAAAACGTTTTCAATATCTTTAAGGCTTTCTTTCTCTATAATAATCTTTTTTTCAGAAATATCTTTAATTTCAGAGAAAAAGTCATTGATATAACAGGAATTATAATCATAGACAGGATAAAAATATAAATTTTTAGTTCTGTGACCTGATTTTTGATTTAAATTTATGTTTATTGTTCCAAAATTTTCAAGAATTGTGTTGCTGACACTTTTAGCCGAAAAAATTATATTTTTTATATCTTTCTTTTTTATTCTGAAATCTTTTGAAGTATATTTTTTACAGTTATCTATGTTGGAAAAGTCGGTTATGAGTGAACTTTTCTCAAAATCTCTTCCATTTTTACTGATTTTAAGATAATGAATATAAAAGCAGTCTTTTCCTCTTATAACCTGAGCAATTCTGTGTATATTTGTTTCGGCAATAAAATAATCCTGATTAAAATCAATTTTTTCTGCTATCGAATATTTTTTTCTGAAAGAGTAAAGGGAAGTTTTATCTGCCGAAATAAATTTATCAATTTTTTTCTTGTTCAAAAATCTTTTTATTTTAAACCCCTGAAAAAGCAGAATTATTGCTGATATAATAAACGGCATTGCAAAAAAATTTGCCGCTTTTGCAAAAATTATAACAATTGCAATCATTGCAAGAATAAAAGCAATAACCTTTGCAAAGTTAGTGAATAAAAAATTTGTAAGAGGAAACTTCTTTCTTTTTCCCACTGTATAATTATCAGGATTTTTAAGTTCTTTGTTTTTCATATCATTTATCTTTCATTTTAAATTGTTTTTTCTGCGTCTTATATCTTCATAGAGCTTTTTCGTTGCGAGTCCGCCTCTTATGTGTCTTAATGATTTATTAAGTTCCATAACTTCTCTGACTTTGTAATAAAGATCGGTATCATATGAAATTAATGTTTTTGTTACGTCTTTATGTACTGTGCTTTTTGAAATTCCAAAAACTTCGGCGGTTTTTCTTACAGTTGCTTTATTTTCATATATATATTTTCCAAGTTCAATGCAGCGTTTGTTGTCAGACAATATCATTATATCAACTCCATTTTATAATTAATATGGTTAATTATATGATTTGATATAAGATATTAGACTATAGCAATTGAATTATAGAAACCAATTTTCAAAGATTTATTTTACAAAAATCAGAAGTTTTTCTTCATCCAGATATGAGGACAATCCTCGTCATAATCAATATCGCCAAAAGAAGAATATCCCATTTTTTTATAAAATTCCGAAACTCTGCATTGTGCATGAAGAAAAATTGAATTTCCGCCTTTTTCTTTAACAGTTTTTTCGGCTTTTTTTATCATTTCCGTTCCAAGATTTTTACCTCTGAATTGCTTTAAAACGGCAAGTCTGCCAAGAATATAGGAGCTTTTCTCTGTTCCTTTGAAAATTCTGCAAACGGCGGCAGGTTCATTTTTTTCGGTATAAGAAACGACATGAAAAGATGAATTATCAATTTCATCAAATTCATTTTCAAATCCCTGTTCTTCAACAAAAACTTTTGTACGTATATTTTTTGCATCATCTGAAAGAGTGTTATAAACAATATATTTCATAGCAAGTCACCTTCTATTTTTTTGAATTTTCTTTTTCTTTAAGTTTTTCTATTCCGCCTTTTCTTTGCCATACATAGAAAATAATTCCCGAAATAAAGGCAATAACAACGGCTGCTGTTGTAACTGCAATAAGTTTGAATCTGAAACTTAATTTTGTTGAAGCTTCGTTTTCAGGAATGACAGTATCATTTTTTTGTATTTTCTGAATAAATTTTATTCCGTTATCTTCGGCATATTTTTCAGCCTCCGAATCAGTTTCACCATATATTGTATAGTCCTTGTCCGTTTCGGTTTTGTTATTTTCTTCGCTGTATAAATACCCGAAAGCCTGTTCACCAATTTTTAAAACACTTGACGGAATTGAAACTTTTTTCAATTTTTCACAATTATAAAAAGCATGGTCGTCAACATTATATAATGTTGATGGGAGAGAAATTTCTTCAAGGTTGAAACATTGTGCGAAAGAGTATGAACTTATTCTTGTTATTCCGTCTGAAACAACTATTTTGATTATCTCTTTTCGTCTTGAAAACCATGGGATAGTTGTAATATCTGAATAAGTATCCATATTGCCATTGCCTGATATTGTCAAAACACCGTCGGATAAAGTCCACGATATTTTACTTACTTCATTACCTTTATTAAATAAATTATCATCATATGCAGGAGATGTTTGAGATGTTTCGGTTTCTGGAGTTGACTCAGTGGATTCAGTAATATCTTCAACAATAACACCATTTGCGGCAACACCTCCGTCAGGCATAATATTGGCATCTGCTGCACCTGCATATGGAACGATAACTATATTTCCTTTTTTGTCGGTTTCGATTTCCTTGGCTGAATTTGTTTCAGCATTATCAACGCCGCCTATTGCGTTTTTGTCGTTTGCATCTTTTGGATTTGTTAATTTTTCATAACTTTCATCTGTATCACTACTGCCATATGTTTTATAATTAATACCTGCATATTCGGCATACATTTCCGCATAACCGCCTTTTTTTACTTCAAGAGTCAAAGAAGCTGATTTACTGAAAGCATTGCTGTCTATCGATTCAACGGATTCAGAAATATAGGCATATGAAAGATTTGAAATATTGCTGAAATTATATGCACCTATATAACTTACACCTGAAATATTTACAGATGTTATTTCATCGCTTAAATTTATCCAGGGTTGATAATCTGATTGATAATCGTACATTTCACCGCTTCCACTTATTGAAAGCGTTCCTCCACTGTAACTCCAGCTTGCGTTATTTCCGCATTTTCCGGAAGTTTTTTCAGGTGATTTTTCTGAAGATTTAACAGGAGAATTTTCAGATGTTTCCTCTGCAAACGAGATAAAAACAGGTGTGGAAACAGCTGTTAAAATGATTGCTGAAAAACCTGCCGCAAAAGATATAATTTTTCTTTTTTTATTTCTAAAAGACATATTTTTGTCCTCCATTCTTTTATACACGTTTTAATTATATATGTTTTTGCTGATTTTGTCAACTTGTTTATTTTGAATGAGGAAGCGGCGTGTCGCCTTTTTGAATGAGGAATGAGAAATTAGGAATGAGGAATTGTGGTGTCGCCGTTCGGCGACTTATTCCCCCTCTGTCACTTCGTGACATCTCCCCAAGGGGAGAAAACCTCTCTATATTGGCTGTGCCAGAGAGGTTTAAAATTTGTCAGCGACAGCTGACACCTTAATTCCTCATTCCTAATTTCTCACTCCTCATTATTATGGTCTTATTAAAAAAATGTTTTTATAAAATCATAATAAATTTACACAATAATTTTTTGAAAAAGCTTGACAATTGATATGCTTTTGTGTTATAATAAATAACGTTGTTTGAGACATTAGCTCAGTCGGTAGAGCACACGCCTTTTAAGTGTGGGGTCGAGAGTTCGAGCCTCTCATGTCTCACCAACATTTTTGTTGAATATATGAGACATTAGCTCAGTCGGTAGAGCACACGCCTTTTAAGTGTGGGGTCGAGAGTTCGAGCCTCTCATGTCTCACCAGACAGCATTCGTTTAGTTTGCTGTCCTTTTTATTCATGTTCATATGTTTTGGAAAATTCCCCCTCAGATATGAGAGGGAGTTTTTATTTTTATAAAAATTTACGGAGATTTCTATATACTTCGTTTGTTATTTCGCAGTCATTCAATGCCCTGTGAGCGTGGGAATAGTCTATATTATAATAATTTGCAAGAGATTCAAGACTGTATTTTTCAAGTTTAAGAAATTTTCTTCCGAGTTTCATTGTGTCAACCGAATAATTTTCAAATTTTATCCCGAATTTTTCTTCTGCCGCTTTTGAAATAAATCCAATATCAAATCTTATATTTTGCCCTAAAATAATATCATCGCCTATAAAATCAAGATAATCTTTTAAAACATCATTTTCGCATCTTGCACTTTTCAAATTACCATCATTTATATTTGTAAGATTTCTTATGAAATAATTTAGGTAGCCGTTTTCGTGAAAATCATCAGGTTTGACAAATTCTGAAAATCTTGCAACTTCACAATCGTTTTTTATTTTTATTCCTGCAAGTTCTATTATTTTATTCTTTTTAGGGCTTAAACCCGTTGTTTCGATGTCGATTACTGTATAATCGCTTGTTTTTTCAGATAACATAGTATTTTGCTCCTTATTTTTGTATTTTAATAGTATAGCACATCATTTTAATGTTGTCAAATAGAAAAAATTATAAAATTTTGTTTTAGTGTTGCATTTAAAGTAAAAATATGTTATAATGAAAACAACATTTATTTATGGAGGAAAATAATTATGTATATTACTTGTTTAGACCTTGAAGGTGTTCTTGTACCTGAAATCTGGATAGCTTTTGCAGAAGCAAGCGGAATTCCTGAACTTAAAAGAACTACAAGAGATGAACCTGACTACGATAAACTTATGACTTGGAGACTTGGCGTTTTAAAAGAACACGGTCTTGGTCTTAAAGAAATTCAGGAAACAATTGCAAAAATTGACCCTGTTCCTGGTGCAAAAGAATTTCTTGACAAATTAAGAGAACTTTCACAGGTTATCATTATAAGTGATACTTTCACACAGTTTGCAAAGCCTCTTATGAAGAAACTCGGCTGGCCTACAATTTTCTGCAACTCACTTGAAGTTGCTCCAAACGGCGAAATAACAGGCTTTAAAATGAGATGTGAAAAGTCAAAACTTACAACAGTTAAGGCTCTTCAGTCAATCGGTTACCAGACAATTGCAAGTGGTGACAGCCATAATGACCTTGGTATGATAAGAGCAAGCAAGGCAGGATTCCTTTTCAGAAGTACAGATCAGATTAAGGCTGACAATCCTGACCTTCCTGCATATGAAACATTTGATGAACTTTTTGATGCAATCAAGAAGGCAATGGACTAATATTTTTATTAACATAACAAAAAGGAGCTTTTAAAGCTCCTTTTTTTGCAGTTCGTGTTGCATAACTATTTTTATAAAATTTTTATCTTTTTCAGACATTGAACGATACATATTAAGTACAGAAATTTCTTCATTTGAAAGATTATTTGAAACTTCTGCATTTGATGCACCTAAAAAATATTCATATGGTACTTTTAAAAATTGGCATAAAACAGCAAATTTATCACAGAGAGGATAGTTTACATTTTTTTCCCAGTTATTCACTGTTGAAATAGCTGTTCCAACTGCATTTGCAATATCTTTCTGAAGATACCCAAGTTCTGTACGTCTTTTTTTCAGAAGTTCACCGAAATTTTTTATTTTTTCAGCTTCCATTATCAGTCACCATTGTCTGTTTTTTTATTTACGTTTTCTTCAAGCATACTTGAATTGTAGTGAAGATTTCTGTATTCTTTAGGTGTCTGACCTGTTATCTTTTTAAATGTGCTGATAAAATAACTTTGAGATGAAAAACCAAGTGTTGTTGAAATGTCAAGGCATGAAAAATCAGAGAATTTCAGCATATTTTGTGCCGTTTTTATTTTAGTATTTAAAATAAAATCACCGATATTCATACCTGTTTCTTTTGTGAAAAGTTTTGATAGATAAGTAGGGTTTAAATTCAGATAATCAGCAAGAGTTGAAACAGTTATTTTTTCATGCATATGGTCATATATATAATCAATACACTTCCTTATGTGGAGCGAAATTACATTGTTTTTCTTAGCTTTCTTCATTCTTTCGGCGTAATCAAGCTGCATATCAAGGAACATGTCAACTATTGTCTGATATGAATTGCATACATCAGCCTTTCTTATGTATATATCAGCAAGAGTATACGATGCATCCTGATTCATACCTGATTCAATGCAAAATCTTGATATAATTGCAACAGCAACGATAAAATGGTATCTTATATTTCTTATTTTATCGTCCGAAAGTACTCCTTTGCCCTCCATAAAATTAAAACGCTGTTTTTTAAAATTTTCTTTAATTTTTTCTATATCGCCCTCTGCAACGGCAGTATAAAGTCCCATTTCTGTTGTATACGGGAGTCTTTCAAAATTATTTTCTCTGTGTATAAAAAGTTTATAATTGAGTTCTGCTTCTGTGTTCATAAAAACACCACCTTTAATATAATTATAAATATTATAACATTGAATTGAAAAAAAGTCAATACAAATTGAAAAATAATGATAAAAAAGTCAGTTTTTTAATAGAATCAGAACCTTTATTAATGAGGAATTAGGAGTTAGTAATGAGGAATTATGGTGTCGCCTGTGGCGACTTATCCCCCTCTGTCACTTCGTGACATCTCCCCGAGGGGAGATAAGTAGAAACGTATAAAACAAAATCGCCCCTGGCAGGGGCTTTGACCAAAAAATTACCCTTATATTTTTAGTAACGTGGGGTGACTTGGCTGCGGCGACACGCCGCTTCCTCATTCCTCATTCCTAATTTTTAAAAGTGTATGACACTTTTAAAATCAGAAGTGTTTGACAGTTTTAAAATCATATGATATAATAACAAAAAATAATACGATTGAAAGGAAAGTAAAAGTATAATGAGTAAGTATGCATTTGTAACAGGTTCATCAGGCGGAATAGGCGAAGCAATTGCAAGAGTTCTTGCAGATGATGGATATACAGTTGGAATACACGCAAATAAAAATGCCAAAAAGGCTGAAAAAATTGCATCGGAAATCGGCGGTGATTTTTATGTGTCGGATTTTTCAGTTTTGGGTGAAGCTGAAAAGCTTGGTAAAAAAATTCTTGAAAATCACGAAAAAGTTGATTTGCTTGTTAATGCGGCAGGTATTTCAAAAACGGGTCTTTTTACGGATTTTACATCTGATGACTGTGTTGAAATATTCAATGTTAATGTTATATCAATGATGAATTTAACAAGGACAATTCTTCCTGCAATGATAAGAAGAAAATACGGAAATATAATAAATATAACATCTATGTGGGGGGAGGTTGGTGCTTCCTGTGAGGTGGATTATTCAGCAACAAAAGGTGCTGTTATTGCGTTTACAAAAGCACTTGCTAAAGAAGTCGGGCCTTCAGGAATAAGAGTCAACGCAGTTTCACCGGGCGTTATAAAAACAAATATGCTGTCTTGCTATGACGATGAAACACTTGCAGAACTTGCAGATGAAACACCGCTCGGCAGAATAGGAGTTCCGTTTGATATTGCGTCAGCAGTGAAATTTCTTGCTTCTCATAATTCAGATTTCATAACAGGTGAAATTCTGCGTGTAAACGGAGGATTTCTCATTTAAATAAATGTATTTTTAATAAAAGAGGAGATTTTTTCTCATATTTTTTGAAAAGAAAAATTTGTGCTTTATGCATAAATTTTTATCCTTCAAATTGTTTAAATGATATAAAAAGCAGAATATGACGAAAAAAGCCCTAAAATTCAAAATTATCTCTTGAAAAACACCTTTTTCTATGATATATTTTTATTCAGTCATAAAAATGATATAATTTTGCGTACTTTCAAAGGAGAGATAAGTCTAAATGAAAATATGTAATGTAAAAAGCATTATACCGAATAAATTTAAAGATGCTGTGAAAAATAATTTTATCACAGGTAAATTATACAGATTACATAAAAGCATAAAAACAAGAAGAGATATAAATTCTGAAAAATATAAGATGACAAATATTTTGCTTACTCTTTTATTTCCGATTTTCATAGTTTGTATGGCGGAACTTAATCAGAATAAATATCCGAGCAAGTTTATTTTGTTTGTGGCAGAACGCCCGAACGTTATGCTTTTTAATGTTATAGTTGCATTTATGATATTTGCAGCACTATACTTTATATTAAGGCGTGGTTGGAGAGCGGTTTTTGTTCAGAGTGCTTTGTACATGACTCTCAGTACAACGGAACTTTTCAAATATAACACAAACGGCAATCACCTTACAATGCAGGATTTGTCGCTTGCAAAAAGTTTACAGAGTATAACTTCTTTTGCATATATTAAAATAACAGCCGTCCTTATAATTTATATTCTTATTTGCCTTATTTATATTGGTGCGGTTTTCTGGTTTAATCCTAAAATAAAAATGAGATGGTTCAAGGCAATTGTGCCTGCTGTTTGTTGTGCAGGTGCTTGTGCTTCAATTATGGTTGTGCCATCATTTGGAAATAAAGTTTATGCACTTTTTGACATTGACACAAGTTCAGCTAAAAACACATTTATATTAAATGAAAAATTTAATAATAACGGTTTCCTTGCGTTCTTTATGCAGGACAGTACGGAAACAATTGAAAATGAACTTAAAGTTCCTGAAAATTACAACAAGACTTCAATTGATAACTATCTTGATGAATCTGATGAAGAAACAACTGAAAAGGAATACACAGATAACGAAGTTCAGCCGAATGTTGTTGTTATAATGTCTGAAAGTTATGCCGATTTCAGAGTTTTTGATGAACTTGGTGTAAGTGATGATTATTATAAGGGCTTTGATGCAGTATGTAATGATAAGGGAGCATATTCAGGTTATGCAATTGTTCCGACATATGCAAGTTATACTGTAAGAACTGAATTTGAACTTATGATGGGTCTTCCTGTTAAGTCTATGAATGATGCAGATATGCCGCAGAAACTTCTTTTTGACAGAAAACAGACAACAATTCCATCATACTATAAAGCCGCAGGATACAACACAGCTTATGTTCATCCATATTTAAGCACATTCTATGGCAGAGATCATATTTATTCAAACTATAGTTTTGATAAGATGATATTTGAAGATGATTTTACAGTAAATGAAAATTATTATGGAAACTATATAGATGATGCGACAGTTTACAATCAGATAGAAGACCTTATGAAAGATTCAGATAAGCCGATGTATATTCACGCAACAACAATGCAGAATCATCAGCCTTATGATCAGGGTGCTCATCCTGATGACCAGTTTGCAAATTATCTTGACCAGATAAAGCATACAGGTGAATGCCTTGAAAATCTTATGAATGAACTCAAGGATTTTGACGAACCGACAATTGTTTTCTATATAGGCGATCACTTCCCATCACTCAGAGGCGATGACAGTGTTTATACAGAACTTGGTATAACAAGCGAAAATTGCAGCACACTTTATGAACAGCATTATGTTATCTGGTCTAATTTTGATGCAGATTACAGCAATATACCAAATGAAAAGTTCTCAACTTTCTATATGCCTTATGAACTTATGCAGATAGCAGGAATTAAAGGTGATAGTTTTACTTCAGAAATGCTTGATAAAATAAAAACACGTCCTGTTTATTCAACAAATTATCAGCCTGATAGTCTTCCTGATGATGAACTTGATATGTTGACATACGACAGAACGCTTGGTTCACAGCTTTCAGATAATCCTTTATCAGTTTTATATCCTGATGAAACAAATACAACAGAGAAATAAGGAGAATTTTAGATGAAATTAATTAAAACACCTGAAACTTACACTTTGACTGAAATGGTAAAAGAAGAAAATCTTGCATCAACTGTTAAAAGCGGTTCACTTGATGTTCTTGCAACACCAACTCTTGCAGCATGGTTTGAATACGCTGCCTGCAAGCTTCTTGAAGGTTATCTTGAAGATGAAGAAACAACTGTCGGAACACTTCTTGAACTCCATCACAACGCTCCTACAACACTTGGAGATACAGTTAAGATAGAAATAACCCTTACTGAACAAAACGGCAGAGAACTCGTTTTTGAGGCTTCTGCATTCGATTCAGCAGGTGAAGTTGCTAAATGCAGTCACAAAAGATTTATTGTGTATAAAACAAAGTTTATGGATAAGGCTAAGTCAAGAAGAGTATAATAAAAAAGGACTTCAGAAATGAAGTCCTTTTATTTTTTTATTTATTTTTATCTTCACCATCAACAACAAGAGTTGCTGAACCATATGCTTTGTACGGATGTCCAACCTCATCAAATTCGGCTGTATAACGAACGTGGAAAGGTATTCTGTCTTTTGTGAGTGGAATAATTGCTTCAAGGTGGTCAGCACCTTCTGCAAGCTGTTTGTGCCAGTCACGATACATATCAGCATAATCAGCAGGGAAAAGACCTGATTCAATAACAGGTTCAGGATAATTTTCAATAAGCGGCGGAAGACCCAAATCACGCATACATCTTGAACAAGGACGCATTTCTTTTGTTCCTATATTATATTCCCAGCAATAAATATTTGCCTGTTCGCTTGCTGTTCTGAATTTTTTTTCGCTTTCGGCAAGCTGTTGGAAACTTCTGTAATCATCAGTAATATTTCTTATAAGAACATAAAGAAGAGTTTGCGACTCATTATGACCTATAACACGCATTGTACTTTCAATATAAAGATTATCATCTCCGCAGCAAGGAGAATGTATCGGACGCCATGTTCTGCAAGTTTCATTTTCTTTTGATTTGATGGCACGTTTTATTGTATCAATATATATTTTTGCATTTTGCTTATCAAATCCAAGATTCTTCTGATATAAAACAACTTCCTGTTGTTCCATATTCATACCAAGTTCTTTAAGATAATTCTGATTTACTCTTAAAGTTTCAATTTTTCCTTTTTCGTATGAAATAACGGCTGCACCGCCTACAAGACTATTAAAAACAAGTGTTTCAATTGATTCATAATTCCAGAATTTTTCTGCATCAAGTTTGTCAATGAGTTTCATACCTGATTTCATTTCGCAGATTTTTGAACTTTTAAGCATATCAATATATTCATTTTCTGGGACAGGTTTAGAAAAAAGATAGCCCTGAATATAATTACAGCCAATACTTTGCAGGTATTCCGCCTGATCGATTGTTTCAACACCCTCCGCAATAACAGGTGTGCCGAGCCAATTTGCCATTTTTATAATGGAATTTATAATTATTCCGCCTCTGCCGCCGATTTTTCCTCGCATAAAAATCATATCAAGTTTAAT
The DNA here is from genome assembly GCA_022769365.1 of Oscillospiraceae bacterium. Lineage (GTDB taxonomy): Bacteria > Bacillota > Clostridia > Oscillospirales > Ruminococcaceae > Ruminococcus_C. The sequence continues at coordinate 11,489 of JALEJO010000047.1, forward strand.
TATATCAACTTCAACATCTTTTAAAACATTAAGAGAAGAATATCCGCTTCCGAAATCGTCCATTTCAACAACATATCCGAGAGAATGAAGGCTTTCAACAATCCTTATCATATACTCATTTCCGCCGACAAGCGAACTTTCAGTTATTTCAATGCGAAAATAAGTAACCGGTATATCATATCGTTTTCTTATGGCTTCCATATCTTCAATAAAGTTTCCACCATAAACATCATATCTTGAAACATTGAAAGAAATTGGAACTATTCGTACATTTTTATCTATGCATTTTCTAAGAAAAGCACAAATTTTTTCAAATACATACAAATCAAGCCTTGTTATGTATCCGCTGGACTCATAAACGGGAATAAAATCCCCAGGTGACTGCATTCCATACAGTGGGTGAAACCATCTGACAAGTGCCTCTGCACCTATTATTTTTTTTGATGTGTAATTATATTGCGGCTGAAAATATACAAGAAACTGTTCCTCTTCAAATGCCTGCTCGGTATTTTCAAGGATTTCGTTTTTATTCATAAAATATCTTTTAGAGTTATCCATATTTCTACCCCTTTCATTATAGATTTAACTTGCTAAATGTCATTATATCATATTAACATTAAAAAATCAACTATTAAATTAAAACTTGTTTAAAATATCAGATTTTCGGTGCAAACATACATAAATTAAAATATACTGAAAAGGTTTTAAATCTGTCAGTGTAAGCTGACACCTTAATTCCTCATTCCTAATTTCTAATTTCTAATCTTTTATCATTAAAAAAATAATGTTGCAATTAAAGTAAAAATATGCTATAATTGTAATATCATTCAGATACGATTATAAAAAGGAGAAAAAGTATAATGAAATATAAACAGGGACTTTACCCTATAATAAAAAAAGAAAACCTTGCAAAAGATATTTTCAGTTTTGAAATACTTTGTCCTGAAATTGCCCAAATATCAAAGGCAGGACAGTTTGCACAGGTTAAAGTTGCAGGAAAATTTTTACGCAGACCTATTTCAATCTGTGAAATAAATAAAGAAAAAGGCACAATACGTCTTGTTTTTGCAATTAAACATGAGGGAACTGAAATTCTTTCAAACTATACGGAAAACACAATGATTGATATTATTGCACCGCTTGGAAATGGTTTTAAAACAGATGAAAACTATAAAAAAGTTGTACTTGTGGGTGGTGGAATAGGTGTTCCGCCTATGGTTGGACTTTCTAAAATATATGGAGATAAAGCTATAGCTATTTCAGGATTTAGAAATTCAAAAGCCGTTATACTTCAGGAAGATTTTGAAAAGAACAATTCAAAAACAATTTTATGTACAGATGACGGTTCAGAGGGTATACACGGTTTTGTTACACAGCCTCTTGAAGATATTTTAAAGTCTGAAAAGATAGATATGGTTTATTCCTGCGGACCAACTCCTATGCTTAAAAATATAGCAGCAGTTGCAAAGAAATATAATACACCTTGTCAGGTTTCACTCGAAGAAAGAATGGGTTGCGGAATTGGTGCGTGTCTTGTTTGTGCCTGCAAAATAAAAGGAGAAAACGGAGAAACAGAAAGTCGTCACGTTTGCAAGGACGGACCTGTTTTCAATGCTGAGGAGGTTGAATGGTAATGGCAAATTTAAATGTTAATGTATGCGGAATTGATTTTAAAAATCCTGTTATACCTGCATCAGGTGTATTCGGATATGGCAGAGAATACGAAGAATTATTTCCGCTTTCAGCACTCGGCGGAATTGCAACAAAAGGTACAACAATAACAAAACGTCCGGGAAATCCTGCACCAAGAGTTGCGGAAGCACCTTCGGGAATGCTTAATTCAGTAGGACTTCAGAACCCCGGAATTGACCATTTCATTGCACACGAATTACCATATCTTTTAACCAAAGATACAGTAATACTTGCAAATATTGCAGGTTCAACAATAGAAGAATGTGTTGAAATTGCAAAGAAACTTGAAAATACAGATGTTCATATGATAGAACTTAATATTTCCTGTCCAAACGTGAAGCAGGGCGGTGCTGCATTCGGAACAAATTGCGACAGTGCGGCGGCTATAACAAAAGCTGTTAAACAGGCAACAACAAAACCTCTTGTTGTAAAGCTTTCACCGAATGTAACAAGTATAACTGAAATTGCAAAAGCTGTTGAATCAGAGGGTGCAGATGCTGTTTCACTTATAAATACTTTACTCGGAATGAGAATTGATATAGATTCAAAAAGACCTATACTCAAGAATAATGTTGGTGGAATGTCAGGACCTTGTGTTTTTCCACTTGCTGTAAGAATGGTATGGCAGACAGCAAACGCTGTTTCAATACCTGTTATAGGAATGGGTGGAATTGCTTCGGGAAAAGATGCAATTGAAATGATGATGGCAGGTGCATCAGCTGTTCAGGTTGGTGCGGCGATATTTAATGACCCGCTTGCACCTGTTCATATAATTGAAGAAATGAACGAATGGCTCGACAGCAAAAATATAAAAGATATAAATGAAATAGTCGGAAGTGTTAAACCATGGTAACAAAAATATATCTTGTTCGTCATGCACAGGCAGAGGGCAATGTCAAAAGATTTTTTCAAGGCAGGATAGACACAGATTTAAGTGAACTTGGCTATAAACAGATAAAATATCTTGCTGAAAGATTTAAAGATATAAATTTTGATAAAATTTATTCAAGTCCTTATAAACGTGCAATGGCAACAGCTGAGGCAGTAAACAAGTATCATAATCTTGAAATAATAAAAGATGAAAAACTTGTTGAAATAGACGGCGGAAAACTTGAAGGTATGCAGTGGACAGAGATAGATGAAAAATATCCTGTTGAATCTGAAAAATGGAAAATGCAGATAAACGATTTTCAAGCACCTGACGGTGAAAATCTTGAAGATGTTTTTAAAAGAATGGGCAAAGCCGTTACGGAACTTGCAGAAGAAAATGCAGGGAAAACAATAGTTATATCATCTCATGGCTGTGCGATAAGAGCATTTTTATGTTTTGCGGAATTTGGCGACCTTTCAAGAATTTATGATGTTGGCTGGGCGGATAATACATCTGTTTCATATCTTGAATATGAAAACGGAAAATATAAAGTCATATTTAAAAATGATGTTTCACATCTTCCTGATGGATTATATACCCCGACAAGTGCGATATGGAACAGTCCGCAGGAATACCTTGAAAAGATGAAAGGAAAAAAGTAAATGGTAATAATGTCAGTTGACTTTGGCGATTCAAGAACAGGAATAGCAGTCTGTGATAAATTTGAAATGCTTGCTTCACCTGTTGAAGTTATTGCTGAAAAGGATTTTAATACCTGTGCAAAAAAAGTTTCAGATAAAGCAAAAGAACTGAAAGCTGAACTTATAGTTGTGGGTTATCCTAAAAATATGAACAACACAGTTGGAGAAAGAGCCGAAAAATGCATAAAATTCGGTGAAATGGTGAAAGAACTTTCAGGAACGGAAGTTGTTATGTGGGACGAACGTTCAACAACTGTTTCAGCACATAATTATCTTAATGTAACAAATACAAGAGGCAAAAAGAGAAAAGCCGTTGTTGATGCGGTTGCAGCAACAATAATTCTTGAAAGTTATATGGGATACAGAAAAAATACGAAGAAAGATGAAGAATAAAATGGAACTTAATCTTGTACTTGTTGAACCGCAAATACCGCAAAATACAGGCAATATTGCAAGAACCTGTGCGGTAACGGGTGCAAAACTTCACCTTATACGACCGCTTGGGTTTGAAATAACAGACAAAAATTTAAAGCGTGCAGGACTTGACTACTGGGATAAACTTGATATAACGTATTATGACGGACTTGATGATTTTTTTGAAAAAACAGATGGTACATATTACTATTTTACATCAAAGGGACAGCATATACATAGTGATATAAAATATCCTGACAAAGTTTATTTATTATTCGGACGTGAGGACGCAGGACTTCCTGAAGAACTTCTTTTTAAAAATCCTGATTATTGTGCAAGAATACCTATGCGAAATACGCTAAGATGTTTGAATCTTTCAAATTCAGTTGCAATTGCGGCATATGAGGTATTAAGACAGTGGGGTTATCCCAAGCTTTCAACAACAGGTCAGCTGACAAAATTTGAATGGGAATAAAGAATGAAAAAATATAATATTGTTATTATAGGCGGAGGGGCAGCAGGAATGGCGGCTGCCCTTGCTGCTTTTTACAAAGATAAAACGCTTAAAACAGCCATAATTGAAAAAAATAAAACACTCGGCAAGAAAATTCTTGCAACAGGAAACGGTAGATGTAATCTTTCAAATGAAAATATATCCTGGGAAAATTATTATCCTTATGAAAATAATTTTTATTTTGACATTCTGAAAAAGAATGAAGATTATATAAAAAAGCTGTTTGACAAACTTGGAATATTATTTTATACAGATGAAAGTGGAAGAATTTATCCGTCATCATGCAGTGCAAAAACTGTAAATGAGGCTTTTTTACGAGAAATAAAAAAGACAAATACAGATGTTTTCTGTGAGACTGAAATATTTAAAATAGAAAAATACGGCGAAAAATGGAAACTTTTTTCAAAAACAGGCGACGAATTTTTAACAGATAAAGTTATATTTGCAGTTGGCGGATTTGCCGCTCCTGAATTTGGAACAAACGGGGTTTCTTGGAAAATTTTGCAAAATATGGGTATTGAAACTGACTATGCAGAAGCTGCACTTTGTCCCCTTTATACAGATAAAAATATAAAATCATTAAGAGGTTTAAGAGTTCGTGCAAGAATCAAAGTTTGCGAATATAATCTGAAACAAATCTGTGAAAAAGTAATTTATATGGAAGATAATTCTGAAATTCAGTTTGGGGAAAATTATATTTCTGGTGTCGGGGTAATGAATGCAACGACATTTATAAAAAATGACGATATATCGGGAATTTATCTTGATATTGCATTTCAGCAAAAAACAGATTTAAATGAATATTTCAGAAAAATTATTGAAAACAGACCAAAAGATGCAATTGAAACAATATATGATGGCGTATGCGACAGACGACTCGGAAAATATATTCTGACTGAACATCTTGGAATCAAGGATATTTCAAAGCCGATTGAAAGTTTAGAAGATATTGAAAAAATTGTGGACGGAGTAGAAAATCTGTCTTTTGGAGAACTTAAAAAAGGAACATGGAAACAGTCGCAGACAACAATGGGCGGAGTAAAAAGCGAAGAAGTTACGGAAAATCTTGAACTTAAAAAGGCAAAAGGAATTTATGTATGCGGTGAAGTGTGCAACATAAACGGAATGTGCGGCGGTTACAGTCTTGCGTGGGCTTGGGTTTCAGGTATTGTTTCTGGGTTGGCTTAAAAATATTTTCAAGAAAGGAAAAGTATGATAAAAATAAGCAATATTTCGATTTCAGTTGACTATTCAGAGAGTGAACTTCTGAAAAAAATATCCAAAAAACTGAAATGTTCCGAAAAGGAAATAAAAAGTTTTTTTCTTTTGAAAAAATCAATAGATGCACGAAAAAAGAATGATATAAAATTTATTCTTACTGTTGCTGTTGAATGTTTCAATGAAGAAAAGGTACTTAAAAAAAATCTGAAAGAGAAAAATATTTCTGAATACATTCCTTTTGATTATAAAATTCCAAAAGCAAAAAAGTTTGAAAAAAGCCCTGTTATAGCAGGATTTGGACCGGCAGGAATTTTTGCAGCATATGTTCTGGCACTTGGCGGACATTGCCCTGTTGTGCTTGAAAGAGGAAGCGACGTTGACAGACGTATTGAAGATATTGAATTTTTCAATAAAACAGGCATTTTAAAGCCTGAAAGCAATGTGCAGTTCGGCGAAGGCGGTGCAGGTACTTTTTCAGATGGAAAGCTTAATACAGGCATAAACGATGAAAGAATAAAATTTGTGCTTGAAACATTTGTTAAATTTGGTGCAAATAAAAATATTTTGTACGATGCAAAACCGCACGTTGGAACGGATGTTTTAAGAAAAGTTATAAAAAATATCAGAAATGAAATAATTTCACTTGGCGGAGAAATTAAATTTAATTCAAAATTTTGCGGATTCAGCGAAAAAAATGGCAGAATTTCGGCAGTAAAATATATTTCTGAAAATAAAGAATATGAAATTGAAACAGATAATTTTATTCTTTCAACAGGACATAGTGCAAGAGATGTTTTCAGACTTTTAAAAGAGAAAAATTTTGTTTTAAGTCAGAAAAATTTTTCGATGGGAGTAAGAATTGAACATCTTCAAAAAGATATAAATAAGGCTATGTTCGGAGATTTTTCTGAAAATAAAAATATAATTCCTGCGGCATATAAACAAGCTGTTCATTTAAAAAACGGCAGGGGAGTTTATACTTTCTGTATGTGTCCGGGGGGATATGTTGTTGCATCTGCATCTGAAAGCGGCAGACTTGTAACAAACGGAATGAGCTATTCAAAACGTGACGGAATTAATGCAAACAGTGCCTTGCTTGTGGGTATTGACCCAAAAGATTTAAAAAGCGAAGATGTTCTTGCAGGAATTTATTTGCAGGAAAAAACAGAAGAACTTGCATTTAAAGCAGGCGGTTCGGACTATAAAGCACCTGTAATAAAAACCGGTGATTTTCTAAACAGAAAATGCACTGATTCGTTTGGAAAAGTTTTGCCTACATACCCGATAGGTACGAGATTTGCAGAACCTGAAAATTATCTTCCTGAATTTATAACCGATTCTTTAAGAGAGGGTATAGTTGAAATAGGTAAAAAAATGAAAGGCTTTGATTCATACGATTCCATATTGACAGGAGTTGAAAGCCGAAGCACTTCACCTGTCCGCATTGAACGAGATGAAAAAAGACAGGCATTGACTTTAAAAGGATTTTATCCGTGCGGTGAGGGTGCAGGATATGCAGGCGGAATTATGTCTGCGGCAGTTGACGGAATGAAATGTGCGGAATGTATTGCAATGGAAAATCAGTGATGAAATTACCTTTATATATTGAAAAAATAATTGAAATCCTTGAAGAAAACGGCATAGAATGTTATGTTGTTGGAGGCTGTGTAAGAGATTATCTGCTTTCAAGAACACCTGATGACTATGATATGTGTGCAGGTGAAACACCTGAAAAAATATCCGAAATATTGGGAAAATATTTTAAAATTATACCAACAGGCATACGGCACGGAACAGTTACGGCAATTTCAGACGGTCACCCTGTCGAGATAACCTCTTTCAGAATGGAAACAGGTTATTCTGATTTTCGTCACCCTGATGAAGTACTTTATACAAAAGATATAAAAAAAGACCTTGCAAGGCGTGATTTTACGATAAATGCTATGTGTTTTAATCCGAAAACAGGCATTATTGATATATATAATGGCAGAAATGATATAAAAAATAAAATCATAAAAACAGTTGGAAATCCCGATAGAAGATTTAATGAAGATGCACTAAGAATTATAAGAGCTTTGCGATTTGCATCTCAGCTTGATTTTAAAATTGAATCTGAAACAGAAAAAAGCATAAGAAAAAACTTTGACTTGCTGAAAAATGTTGCGTGGGAACGGATTTTTGCAGAAACAAACAAGCTTTTATGCGGTTTTTGCGGTGTTTTAAATGAATATCGTGATGTTTTGACTAAAATCTATACAAACTATCCCGAAAATGCTTCATATTTAATAAAAAAAACGAATATACTTGAATTGAAATATTATTTTCTTTTGAAAAATAATACAGAAGATGAACTTTGCAGAGTAACAAAACAAATGAAAATGCCCGAAAAAATGCGTAAAAATGTTTTGTTTATTTATGCAAATAAAAGTTTCAGAATTTCAAAAGAACCAGAAGAAATTGAAATAAAACTTGCGATAAGTCGTTTTGGTTACGAAAGAGCGACTTTTTTGCTTGAAAAACAGGATATTGAAGAAAAAACAGGCGGAAAATACAAAAATGCTGCCGAAAATATTTTTAAAGACGAAAAAAACTGTCTTTCCCTTAAAAAACTTGAAATAAACGGCAATGATTTGAAAGAAATGGGGATAAACGGAAAAAATATCGGTATTTTACTTAATAAGATGCTTGAAATGGTTATAAAAGGTGAAATTAAAAATAATAGAAAAAAATTGCTGAAAAGTATTGAAAAAATAATAAACATATGATATAATAAATATAGTGGTTTTTTATTAATTTTTCCACTATGAAATTTTTCATGTATAATTCCTTTTTAGAGCGGCACTGTGGAGATTTTCGATATTGATAATCGCAGATTCACAGTGTCAATCTTTATATAGTTTATGCAATTGAAAAAAATCTGATTTAAGAAAAGGTGATTTAATGACAGAAACAATTATGCAGTATGTTCTTTGTTTTTATATTTATTGTTTTCTTGGCTGGTGCATAGAGTCAACAATAGTTTCAATTGAACAGAAAATGTTTGTAAACAGAGGATTTTTAAGACTGCCTATGCTTCCGCTTTATGGAAGTGGTTCAATGGTTATACTTATTATAACGCTTCCTGTCAGGGACGGCAATCCATTCTGGATATATCTCTTTGGAATGATAGGTGCAACTATTCTTGAATATATAACCGCTGTACTTATGGAAGGTATTTTTAAAACAAAATATTGGGATTATTCAAACGAAAAATATAATTTTCAGGGAAGAATATGCGTGAAAGCTTCACTTTTCTGGGGCTGTCTGTCGCTTTTCCTTGTGTATGTTGTAAATCCTCCGATACAGTCGCTTGCGGATAAAATTCCGTTCATTCCGCTTGTCATTGTTGATTCGGTTATTTCTGCTGTATTTATTGCCGATACAATTGTATCATTCAAGGCAGCATTCGATATTAACAAGGCACTTGATGTTATGACTTCAATCAGGGAAGAAGCGGCAACTGTCAGAGAAAAAATTGAGGAGCGAATGGCTGAAAGAACTGAAAAAGTTGAGGAAAGAAAGGCTGAAAGAGCTAAAAAAGTTGATGTTGAACTTGATAAGCTTAAATACAGACTTGAAGAACTTAAAGAACAGGCAACTTTAAATGTTGCAAAACTCAGCTTAGCTGCCAAAGATATGATTAAGTCAAATCCTACAAGTTCATCAAAGAAGTTTAATGATGCACTTGCAGATTTCAAAAGAAGAATTATAAAAAAATAATGGGAGTTTAAAATTATGAAATTAAAAATGCTTAAAAAAATAACCGCTGTTTTCTGTACGGCTGCACTCAGTGCATCAATGCTTACTTTTGTTCCTATGAATGTTAAAGCAGCAGGTTCGGGGGATGTCAATAATGACGGAAAATCTGATTCAATTGATGCAATAAAAATACTTCAGTATTATGCAGGCTCACTTTCAGGTACAACGGTTGATATTGACAAAACAGTTGCAGACGTTAATGGTGACGGTGCAGTTGATTCAAAAGATGCTGTTAAAATATTAAAAGATTACGCCGATTGGCTTGCCTACACAGGCGGCGGTATGTATACTTCGGTTACGTCAGTAAACTTTTCAGATGATAATGTCACAATAAACTGGTATCCTATAACTTGTACAGGTTATGAAATAGACTGCTATGATCCTTATTATGGAGAATGGGGCAACATTGCTTCAATTCCGGATTCAATACAGTCATCATATACAAGTCCAAAGTATGAGTTTGCAGGCGGTTTTCAGGGGTATAAATTCAGAATACGTGCTATGTATTCAAATGGTGCAACCGAATACAAGGAAACAGAAAGATATTTTGATGTTGAACACGATCTTCAAAGAATAATAGATGAGTCTGATTTCAATCTTGCACAAAGAACGAATACATCAGGTAAATATTGGTCGTTTAATTCACAGACATCTGACTGGACTTCAAGAAAAGCCGTTTCAATTTCAAAAAGAGAAAGAGCAGCAATTGAAAGATTTGCAAATTCTCATTTCAAAAGCAACTGGACACCACAGCAGAAAATAGCTTACACGCTTGCGTGGATTCATACGGAAGTTGACTATGCATATGTCGGCGAAAAATGGAACGCAATTATGAAAGGCGGCTGGGGCAATGCTGAAGCGATTTTTGACCATAAACTTGGGCAGTGTGTTCAGTATAATGGTGCTTTAGCTGAAATGATGGTTTATCTTGGATATGATAATATTTATCTTGTTCAGGGCTGGATAAATTTTGCTGATGGAAGCAGAACACAGCATTTCTGGACGGAAATAGTTATAAATGGCAAGGTTTACGAAATGGAAACAGGAAACTTAGGCAAAAATGGTACGTGGTGTGGTTTCTGCACTCCTACTGATGAAGTGAGAAATTGATTTACGTGAAATTCTGATGAATTCTCTTGACATAATTAATTAAATAGTGTATAATTGACTTATATCTAAAATCCAATGGAGGACTTAAAAATGGGTATTTTTCAGAGAATAGGCGATATTTTAAAATCAAATATAAATGACCTTATAGATAAGGCGGAAGACCCTGAAAAGATGGTAAAACAAATCATACGTGATTTGCAGTCAGACGTTCAGGAAGCAACAGAAGCATATGGAAAAGCACTTGCAAGTCAGAGAATGACTCAGCGTCAGTATGAAAACGCTGTTAAACAGTCAGCTGACTGGGAAAGCAAGGCAAAGGCTGCTTTAGCGGCAGGTAATACTGAACTTGCAAAATCCGCTCTTTCAAATAAAGTGAAAACAGATGCACAGGTTGAACAGTATTCAAAAATGTGCGAAGATATTAATGCTCAGGTAAATACAATCAAGATGCAGGTCGATGCACTTAAACAGAAGCTTGATGAAGCAAAGAGCAGAGAAGCAATGCTTATTGCAAGAGCACAGATGGCTGACACAAAGAAAAATCTTGCTAAGACATCAGGTTCACTTAATACAGACAATTCTTTTGAAAAGTTCAACAGAATGGAAGAAAAAATTGCAAGAAAAGAAGCTGAAGCAGATGCTTTCGCAGAAATTTCAGGTTCAGGCAATATGCAGAATGCTGATACTTTTGAAAAACTTGAAAATGATGCAAAGGTTGATGCAGAACTTCAGCGTCTTATGAGTGAAATGAACGGAAATCAGCTTGAAATGGATAAAAACTGATTTTATAAACGGAGGTAAATTGTTGTGGAAGATAAAAATAAATCTCTCGCATTCAGAGTTTTGACAGTTGCGGCTGCTATTTTCCTTGCACTTGGTTCTGTTGCATATATTGTTATGCGTGTTATAAGTAATCAGCGTCATGAGGAAAAATGGAGCGACTATGACGAATGCGGTCTTTAATGCCTGTTAAAAATAAGAATTCATAAGGAGGCAGAAATGTCTCCTTGTTTTGATAAAGAGGAAAATGATGAAGAAAAGAAGAAAAGAAAAAAAGACAAGTGAAGAAAAAAAGAAACAGGCTGACTCTCTTTCTTTTATTGCAATTGTCTTTGGAGTTATATCCTGCATTTTATGCTGTGTGAGAGTTGTTGGACTTGTTTTTGCAGCACTTGCAATAATTCTTGCAATTACAGCTATGATTTCAGGCGGAAGAAAAGGCCTTGCGGCTGCTGCAATATGTGTTGCAATTTTAGCGGCAGGATTCAATATTGCTGCGATTTCAGCAGTTACCGACTTCCTTGGAAAATTTGGTTCAGACAGTTCAGGCAGTTATAATTATGGATTCTAAAGTTGTTAAGTATATAAAAATAGTACTTCTTGCGATTCTGCCCGTTGTTTTGTATTTTATTTTATATCTTATGTCGGACTGGCTTATAAGTATTTCAGATGGTTTTGAAAAGTGTATCATATATGAAAAATTTGGCATACTTTGTCCCGGCTGCGGCAATACAAGATGCGTAAAAGCGTTGCTGAAAGGGCATTTTATCAAAGCTTTTGGTTATAATATAACAATACCGCTTTTGATATGCTACTTCCTTTTTTACTATTATTGTTTTGTGCTGAAAAAAGCAGGAGTAAAAATAGTGCAGATTGTAAGCAGGCAAAGAGTTGCTGTGGCATTGATTATTTTACTTGTTTTATACTATTTTTTAAGAAATATTATTTGAAAATACTGTTTAACATATTTGTAGCAATTTATTATTGACAAATATAAATTTGTTTGGTATAATAATACGTGTTTTGCTTTTTGAACAGGTTTAAAAAACATTAAAATAAATGAAATCGGGCTTGATATGAATTCAAAAGATCAATATAAAAGAGTAATTTCTTTTTTCTCGTCTGTTATTCTTGTGGCTGTACTTTGCACAAACTTTGCAATTGTGTGGATGTTTTGCTATAAAGATGCAATTATGTTTCCTTTTTACAGGCGAGGAAACTGGGTTCTCATACTTATTAATGCTGTTATAACATATCTTTTTTTCAAAGTTTATGGTGCTTTGAAAATCGGTTATCTAAAGAAAACGGATATGTTTTATTCCCAGCTTATAGCGGTTGTCTGTTCCAATTCGGTATCATACTTTATGATATGTCTTGTTGCAAGGCATTTTCTGGGGCTTATGCCTATGATATGGCTTACAACAGCCGATATTTTGGTTCTGCTTTTCTGGATATTCCTTTCAAACAAGGTTTATTTCAGAATATATCCGCCAAGGCGGCTTATTGTGGTTTATGGCAGCAAAGATGCGGCTGAACTCGTTTTGAAAATGAGTATGCGAATAGACAAGTATATTATATGCGAATCAATTAAATTTGATGAAGACCTTACTGAAATCAAACGTCAGATAATGAAATATGAAGGCGTTATTATCTGTGATATTCCGTTTGATTATAGAAGTGAACTTATGAAATATTGTTATTCACACAGAGTGAGAGTTTATGTTTCACCTGAAATAACGGATATTATTTTAAGAGGTGCAGATGATGTAAGACTTTTTGACACACCTTTGCTTGTGTGCAGAAATTACGGTCTTACATTTGAACAGAAACTTTTCAAACGTGCCTTCGATTTGCTTATCGGAATAACAATGGGAATAGTTTTTATTCCTGCATTTATAATAATTCCAATTGTTATAAAGCTTTATGACGGCGGTCCTGTTTTTTACAAACAGGAAAGACTTACAATAGGCGGAAGAAGATTTTTTGTTTATAAATTCCGCAGTATGATAGTAAATGCCGAAAAAAATGGTGCCGTTCTTGCATCAGAACACGATTCAAGAATTACACCTGTCGGAAGATTTTTGAGGGCTTGCAGACTTGACGAAATACCTCAGATAATCAATATTATAAAGGGTGATATGTCGATAGTCGGACCTCGTCCTGAACGTCCTGAACTTTGTGAGGAATATGAAAAAACTATTCCTGACTTTCATTTCAGATTGCATGTTAAGGCAGGACTTACAGGCTATGCACAGGTTATAGGTCTTTACGACACAACACCTTACGATAAACTAAAAATGGATCTTATGTATATTGAAAATTATTCTTTTATATGGGATTTACAGATAATACTTATGACACTTAAAACTGTGTTTTTCCCTCCTAAAAACAATGCTGAAACAGCAGTTGTTCTGCATGATGTGAATGAAAAGTCAACAAGGCAGAAAGAGAGAAGAAAATTTAAAAACAGAAATAAAAAATAAATTTCCAAAGGAGTTTTTTTATTATGAAACACGCACTTATTACAGGTATTACAGGTCAGGACGGTTCTTATCTTGCAGAACTTCTTCTTGAAAAAGGATATGAAGTTTACGGCATTATGAGAAGAAAAAGCGTTGTTGATTACGGCAATGTTGACCATATAAAGGAAAAAATTCACTTTATATATGCTGATATGACAGATGAAATTTCACTTATCAATGCAATGAAAATTTCACAGGCTGATGAAGTTTATAACCTTGCTGCACAGAGTTTTGTTGCAACAAGCTGGGAACAGCCTCTTGCAACTGCTGAAATAGATGCACTCGGTGTTACAAATATGCTTGAAGCAATAAGAAATGTTAAGCCTGAATGTAAATTCTATCAGGCTTCAACATCTGAAATGTTCGGACTTGTTCAGGAAATGCCTCAGACAGAAAAAACACCTTTCTATCCAAGAAGTCCATACGGTGTTGCAAAACTTTATGGTCACTGGATAACAAAGAACTACAGAGAAAGCTATAATTTATTTGCTTGTTCAGGCATTCTTTTCAATCACGAATCTGAAAGAAGAGGTCTTGAATTTGTTACAAGAAAAATAACAGACGCTGTTTGCAGAATTAAGCACGGTCTTCAGGATTGCTTATATCTTGGAAACCTCAGCTCAAAGCGTGACTGGGGTCATTCAAAGGACTATGTAAGAGCCATGTGGCTCATGCTCCAGCAGGACAAGCCTGATGACTTCGTTATCGCAACAAACGAAACAAGAACGGTAAGAGAATTCGTTGACATTGCCTTTAAGTGCGCAGGCATAGAGATCGAATGGAAGGGCACAGGCGTTGACGAAGTTGGTATCAACAAGGCAAACGGAAAGACAGTGGTAAAGGTTTCACCTAAGTTCTTCAGACCTGCAGAGGTTGATATTCTCCTGGGTAATCCTGAAAAGGCAGAAAAGACACTTGGCTGGAAGAGAGAAATCTCATTTGCAGAGCTTGTTGAGAGAATGGTAAAGAACGACATGGCTCTTGTTGAGAAGGAAATAAAGATAAGCAAGTTAGGATAATATGAATATTTCATTTGATGTACTGCCGCTTATCAGTGAAAATATGTCAGGAATAGGCTATTGTCAGGCGGGTCTTGTGGGTGAGATGATACGTTCTCACCCGGAGGACCGCTATACATTTGACTATTTTTCACGAAAGAATCATGAGGTTAAGAGGAAGAGACTCGCTGCATATATGCAGGAGAACTGTTCCATTAATGAATCACATTTTTCCGGATTTTTATACAGAAGCATAATGAATATCATACCGGTGCCGTACAGCGTGTTTTTTGGAAAAAAAGCAGAGCTTACGCACTTTTTCAATTATATAGTACCGCCTTTTGTACACGGAAAAAAAGTTGTAACCATTCACGACATGGTAATCCGGGCATATCCGGAAACTGTCCGTTTCAGAACGAAGCAGCTCCTCCTTACCGGCATGAAGAAGTCCATGAAGCGTGCAGATGTAATAATAACGGATTCAGAATTCAGCAAAAGTGAGATAATCAAATACTATCCTCAGTTTGCTGATAAGATAAAAGTCGTATACTGTGGTGTAAACACAGAAAAATTCTATCACATAGCTGACAGTGAGCGTATAGAAAAGACAAAAAAATCCCTCGGGATAGAAGGGGAGTACTTTCTGTATCTGGGAACCATCGAACCGCGAAAGAATCTCGAACGTCTTATAGAAGCATACAGAATTCTTAAGGACAGATACGGCGATGTTCCGAAACTTGTTATGGCAGGCGGAAAGGGCTGGCTTAACAGCGGTATTTACAGCAAGGTTCAGGAGCTGGGACTTGAGGAAAGTGTTCAGTTTACAAAGTATATTCCTGATGAGGATATCTGTCCTCTTATGAACGGTGCATGTGCCTTTGTGTTTCCTTCCATATATGAGGGCTTCGGTATGCCGCCCCTTGAGGCTATGGCATGCGGAGTGCCTGTGGTTTCAAGCGGAGAAGCCTCTCTTCCGGAAGTAGTAGGCGACTGCGCCGTTATAGTCGATGCATATTCCCCTTTGTCCATTGCGGAAGGTATGTATAAAATCTACTCTGACGAGACTCTCAGAGAAAATCTGAGCAGGAGCGGTATGGAAAGAGCGGCGGAGTTTACATGGAACAGATTTTCTGAAAAGCTTCACGGAATATATGAGGAAGTACTGGGATGAAGATACTTCAGGTAAATAAACTCTACAGTCCGCATATAGGCGGTATAGAGCGTGTTATTCAGGATATTTCAGAGGGCCTTTCAGATCGTTATGACATAGAAGTTCTTGTTTGTCAGCCAAAGGGCAGGACGGCGGACGAGGTGGTAAACGGTATAAAAGTCAGGCGTTCGGGAAGTATAGGAACATACTTTTCAATGCCGGTATCAATTCCGTTTCTGTTCCATTTCAGAAAGATGGCCCGGGCAGCGGATATAGTACATGTTCATCTGCCCTTTCCTCTCGGTGATCTGGCTTGTCTTTTGTCCGGATACAAGGGTAAGGTGGTTGTAAGCTGGCACAGCGATATAGTCAAGCAGAAGAAACTTATGACTTTCTACAGGCCGGTTATGAATGCTTTTCTGAAGAGAGCGGACTGCATCTTTGTGGCTACAGAGGGACATATCAAAGGTTCCTGTTATCTTAAGCCGTATGCTGAAAAATGCAGGATAGTGCCTTACGGAATAGATACCGGGGCATATGAAAAAGCCGAAAAATATCCTTTTCTCACAGATAAGCTCAGCTGCAGAAGCAGTAAAAAAATACTTTTTACCGGACGCCTTGTATACTACAAGGGCATAGATGTACTTATCAGAGCAATGAACCGCACAACAGACTGCGAGCTTTTCATTGCCGGAGACGGTGTGCTTCGTGATGAACTTCTGAAGGAAGTTAAAAAGGCGGGAACTGAGGAAAGAATTCACTTTATGGGAGTGCTTTCGGACAGAGACCTGAAAGCAGCATTCAGCGACTGTGACATATTTGTTCTGCCCTCTGTGGCAAGCAGTGAGGCATTCGGTATAGTGCAGATGGAGGCTATGGTATACGGAAAACCGGTTATAAACACGGATCTTCCTACAGGTGTGCCCTATGTAAGTCCTGACGGATACAGCGGAATAACGGTTCCGCCGGGAGATGAGGAAAAGCTTGCTGAGGCAATTGAAAATCTTGTTCACGATAATGAACTGCGTGAACAGTATGGTAAAAACGCATATTCTCTCGTAAGAGAAAAGTACGAAATGAACATAGTTAATGATAAGATAAGCAATATATACGAGGAACTTGCAGGAAAGGCGGGAAAGTAAAATGAAAGCACTTGTTATCGGTGCGGCCGGATTTGTAGGCGGCCATCTTATAAGGCATCTTGCCTGTGAATGTGGTTTCAGCGTGTATGCGACAAAGCTTGCACATGAGAGCCTTGAAACTCCGGATGCTGAAATATATAATCTCGATATTCTTGATGCGGAGGCTGTGGCTGAACTCCTTGAAAAAATAAAGCCGGATCAGATTTACCATCTGGCAGCACAGAGTTCGGTAAAGCTGTCATGGGACAAACCTCAGCTTACCGCTGATATAAACATAAAGGGAACGATTAATGTTCTTGAAGCTGTAAGAAATTCAGGTTACTCCCCTGAAGTTCTTCTTGTAGGTTCAGGTGAAGAGTACGGTTATCTTAAGCCGGAGGAGATACCGGTAAAGGAGGATACCCTTCTTCGTGCCGGAAATATTTATGCGGCTACAAAGGCCTGTCAGGGAATGCTTGGAGAGATATATGCCAGAGCATACGGAATGAATGTAATCATGGTTCGTGCATTTAACCATATAGGACCGGGACAGTCGGATATATTTGTTATTTCAGACTTTTGCAGACAGGTTGTTATGGCTGAACTCGGAAAGAAGGAACCGGTTCTCAGTGTCGGTAACCTTGAAGCTGAACGTGACTTTACCGATGTACGTGATATTGTAAGAGCGTACTCTGCTCTTATGAAGGACGGAAAACCGGGGCAGACGTATAACGTTGGCAGCGGCAGAGCGGAAAGCATACGCAGCATGCTTGACAGAATACTGAAAAAATCATCAGTAAGCATAGAGGTTGTACAGGACAGCTCGCGGATGAGACCGAGTGATGTGCCTTCAATTGCTGCTGATATAACGAGAATAAAGGAAGATACCGGATGGTGTCCTGAGATACCTATTGACAGTACGATAGACGATATTATGGAATACTGGAGACTAAAGGAGAAATCATGAAAAAAACGATAGCATTTATTACAGCACTGCTTGTAACAGCCTCATATGGCAATGCAGTGTTTGCCGCTGAAAACGACAGCCCAGCTGAAACTGAAGTTTCACAGACAGAGGCTGTATCTGAAGAAAAAGATGAGGCCTCTGAAGGACAGAACGGAGGTTCTGATGAAACAGGGAACGGTTCGGAAGAAGAAACAGTTCAGACAGAGCCTGATAAACAGCCTGGTGAAATTACGGAAAGTACTGAAGAATCTGAACCGGAAAACAATGATGAATCTGTAAATGATGAAAATACAGATGAAGGCGAGACTGAAGCTCATCCTTCTGAAGAAGAGAAATTTACTGAAGAGGAGTTTATAAAGCGAATCTATCGCATTGCCCTTGAAAGAGAGGCAGATGAAGGCGGTCTTGCAACATGGAAGGGACACCTTGATTCAGGAAGAATGACAGCAGCGGATGTTGTAAGATGTATTGTTTCAAGTAATGAATATAGTAAAAAGGAAAAAACCGATGAAGAATTCGTTCAGATGGTATGGATTCTTATGACCGACAGCGAGTACAGTGATGAAGCTGCCGCACAGATGACAGGGAGACTGGCCGCAGGATACTCAAGAACTGAGATTCAGAGAGTGCTTGAGAGCAGCAGAAGCTTTACTGAACTGTGCAGCAGATACGGCATTGAACGAAGCGGCAGATACGTGCATGATGATCTGAAAAAATTTGCCGGTTTCCTTACTGAAGGTGAGTATGAGCAGGAAATGCTTGTATGGAAACTTCAGGATAAAAACATAAGTGCATCAGAACTTCTGGAGGACTACTACACAAGGAAAACCTACCCTTTCGATGAAGAAGGTATAAGGGAATATGTTTCTGATATGTACACAACGGTTCTTGTAAGAGACGAAGTTCCGGAGTCAGGACTTGAACATTGGAGCAGATATCTGAGATACGGTATGAGCAGCAGATTTGTTCTCAGAGGATTTGTAATGTCTGAGGAATTCAGAAGCAAATGCAGCCTCTGGGAAATAAACAGCGGAGTCATCACTGTAAATGAAAACAGGGATATGAATGCCGGTGTAACAGAATTTGTCCAGAGGATATACAATATCTGTCTTGGCAGGAGAGCTGATGTAAACGGGCTTAATACCTGGACCGGACACATTAATTCCGGTAGGATGACAGCCTCTGATGTTGTGAAGTCGATTGTTTTCAGTCCGGAGTATAAGTCCCGTAATTCTTCTGATGAGGAATATGTCAGAATGCTTTTTAGCCTTCTGAAAGATACAGAAGCCAGTGATGCTGAAGTAAGTGAATTTATATCTGAAACACTCGGAAAGGGACATACCCGCGAATCTGTTTTGAGAAAATTCGGACTTTCCGAAGAATTTACACGCATGTGCGCTGACTTCGGAATCGAACGTGGTGAGATAAAGGTCGGCGGCTGGTCGAGAAACGACGGAGGCTTTAAGTGCTATATCAGTCCTGAGACCGGTCTCATGGCGACCGGTGTCCAGATGTTAGGGGACATTCACTGCTTTTTCGACAATGAGGGTTCACTTCGTACCGACTGGAGTGATCTTAAAACATTTGTTGACACATCAGATACTCTCTATTCATATAACAGCATGGTTGAAGATATCACAGGTCTTCAGCAGCAGTATTCATCGCTTGTCAGTGTAAGCGTTATCGGCTCTACAGCTGACGGACGTCAGATTTATGATATGATGATAGGTTCTTCTGATGCCAAAAGGCAGATCGTCATTCAGGCAGGCTGTCATGCAAGGGAGTATATGACAAGTCAGGTTCTTATGGCAAATGCAGAAAGATTCCTTAAGAATTACTGGAGCGGTTCCTATGCCGGAAAATCCTACAGTGAGCTGCTTGACAGTTACTGCATACATATCATTCCTATGCTTAACCCTGACGGAATAACTCTTTCACAGTATGGTATAAACGGAATAAACAATCCTTCAGTTAAGGCACGTATAAGAAATATTTACAATAAGGATCTGAGAGAAGGTGTTACATCCCGCAGTTTCGACTCATACCTCAGGTCGTGGAAGTGCAATGCACTGGGAGTTGACCTTAACAGAAACTTTGACTCTGACTGGGCAGGACAGAATGAGATAAAAAGACCAAGCTGTTCGGGATATGCAGGAGCTTCAGCTGCTTCGGAAAATGAAGTTAAGGCACTGACAGGACTTGTTGAATCACTCAGTGATGTTCAGGCTGTTGTGAGCTACCATTCATCAGGCTCATGCGTTTACTGGGCATACCATCAGACCGGAGAATTCAGAAGCGTATGTAATAAAATGGCTTCGGATCTTGGTTCGCTCACAGGTTACTATCTTATAAACAGTGATGACAGGGGCGGCGGATGCAGCAACTGGGTCGCAGGAAAGGGATTAAGAGCGGCTACCCTTGAGATAGGTTCAGGTGATTCTCCGCTTCCGCTTTCACAGTTTTCGGACATATACGAAAGACACAGAAACGTCATTCCTTATCTTCTGAGCATGCCGCTTTACAACGCAAAGGAAATTCAGCATAAAAATAATGCTGCAGAGTATGTCAGACATCTCTATAACACAATTCTGAGCAGAGAACCTGATGAAAACGGATGGAAGTTCTGGATTGAGAGAATAAATAACGGAAAAAGTACTCCGGCGGATGAAATCCGGCTTTTTACCGAAAGTACTGAATTCATGAATCATGGATATTCCGATGAGGAATTTATAGGAATTGCATATGAGGCGTTCTGCAGACGCCGTCCTTCTGATGAAGAGATTTCACAGAATCTTTCCTCACTCGGAGAAGGTTACACAAGGTCATGGATACTCAGCAGACTTGCACATTCAGATGAATTCAGGGCTATGTGTGAAGAATACAGCATTTCGGGCGGAGAGGTTACTGTCAGAAACTGACGGATATTCATCTTCGGAAGAACAGAAATATAGTGAACGAAAAAATATTTTTTCGTTCAC
>JALEJO010000052.1 GCA_022769365.1 Oscillospiraceae bacterium
CTTAACTGAGCAATCAGTTCTGAGATTAAAAGGACACTCACTTAATGTGGGTGTTCTTTTTTTTGCAAAATCGTTGACAAAGTTTCAAAAATATGGTATAATATAAAAGAAGTATGAGCAGACTGTGCGGCAGCGTGGCATTTTGTCACGAGGAAAGTCCGGGCATCACAGGGTAAGGATAGCTGCTAACGGCAGCCGAAGGCGACTTCAGGGCAAGTGCAACAGAAATATACTTCCTGTTATCAGGTAAAGGTGGAAAGGCGAGGTAAGAGCTCACCGGAGCATAGGAGACTATGCTGCCATGTAAACCCTATCCGATGTAACGTCTATTGGTACCTGCTGTCAATGTCTACCCGGCAGACAGTTCGGTAATGGCGGCTTTAACGTG
The DNA here is from genome assembly GCA_022769365.1 of Oscillospiraceae bacterium. Lineage (GTDB taxonomy): Bacteria > Bacillota > Clostridia > Oscillospirales > Ruminococcaceae > Ruminococcus_C. The sequence continues at coordinate 389 of JALEJO010000052.1, forward strand.
AGGGCGACCTCTCGTATAGATAAATTGTCGCACTCGACAGAACTCGGCTTACAGGTCTGGTCATATAATACAGATGAGAAAACTCATCAGAAAAAGTTTAAATTTTCAGGAGGAAAAATCCAATGTCAGTAAAAGTTGCTATTAATGGTTTTGGCCGTATCGGTCGTCTTGCATTCAGACAGATGTTTGGTGCAGAAGGTTACGAAGTTGTTGCAATCAACGACTTAACAAGCCCAAAGATGCTTGCTCATCTTTTAAAGTATGACTCATCACAGGGTAAGTACGAAAAGGCTGATACAGTTTCAGCTGGCGAAGATTCAATCACAGTTGATGGTAAGGAAATCAAGATCTATGCAGTCCCAGATGCAAACAACTGCCCATGGGGTGAACTTGGTGTAGACGTTGTTCTTGAATGCTCAGGTTTCTATACATCAAAGGCTAAGGCACAGGCTCATATCAACGCTGGTGCAAGAAAGGTTGTTATCTCAGCTCCTGCCGGCAACGATCTTCCAACAATCGTTTACAACACAAACCATACAACACTTAAGCCAGAAGACACAATCATTTCAGCTGCTTCTTGCACAACAAACTGTCTTGCTCCTATGGCTGATGCACTTAACAAGTACGCTGCAATCCAGTCAGGTATTATGTTAACAATTCACGCTTACACAGGTGATCAGATGACTCTTGATGGTCCTCAGAGAAAGGGTGACCTCAGAAGATCAAGAGCTGCCGCAGTTAACATTGTTCCTAACTCAACAGGTGCTGCAAAGGCAATCGGTCTTGTTATCCCAGAACTCAACGGCAAGCTCATCGGTTCAGCTCAGAGAGTTCCTACACCAACAGGTTCAACAACAGTTCTTACAGCAGTTGTTAAGGGTTCAGACGTTACAGTTGAAGGCATCAACGCTGCAATGAAGGCTGCTTCAAATGAAAGCTTTGGCTACAACACAGACGAAATCGTATCATCAGATATCGTTGGTATGAGATTCGGTTCACTCTTTGATGCTACACAGACAATGGTTTCAAAGATTTCTGACGATCTTTATGAAGTTCAGGTTGTTTCATGGTATGATAACGAAAACTCATACACATCACAGATGGTTAGAACAATCAAGTACTTCTCAGAACTTGCATAATTTAACTTTTTTGCAAAACAAAAGGGCTGTCCGTTAAGGGCAGTCTTTTTTGCTTAGGATAATTTTTTTATTTATAGTTACTTTTTAAAAATAAAAAAAGCGATGCATTTTCAGCATCGCTTTGTATTTTAATTTTCTACTACAGAATATTGTGAAGAAGCATCTTCTTTTCTGACTATTTCAGAAACATTTTCAACTTTAACAGTAAGAGGTTTCGCTCCCATTGTTATCTGAATAACATCTCCGACTTTAATATCATAAGATGCTCTTGCAATTTTGCCGTTTACAGTAACTTTACCTGCATCGCAAGCTTCATTTGCAATGGTTCTGCGTTTTATAAGTCTTGTGACTTTAAGATATTTATCAAGTCTCATAATTTTACTTATTAACTGCTTCCTTTAAGTTTTTGCCAGCCTTAAAAACAGCGGCTTTGTATGAAGGAACTGTCATCATTTCGTGTGACTGTGGGTTTACACACTGTTTTGAATTTCTGTCTTTTACAGAAAATGTACCAAATCCTGAAATAGAAACCTTGCCATCTTCGATAAGACCTTCCTGAATTGTGCCTATGATAAGATTAATCATAAATTCAGCCTTAGCCTTTGAGTTCATTTCTTCAAATTTTTTGCCGTCTTCTTTTGCTTCAATTTCATCAAAGTTATTGGCAACAACTTTAATGAGTTCCGATTTTGTCATTTTATTTTGTCCTCCTGATTTTTATTTCACGCTGCTTTGTTTTTTAACCTGATTCCAGATTTCGTCAAGTTCTTCAAGTGATAGAGATGTCATATCTTTGCCCTGTTCATTAACAATTTTTTCAACTGCTTCAAATCTTGCAACAAACTTTTTAGTCGCATTTACAAGTGCAAGTTCAGAATCAATACCTGTTTTTCTTGCGACATTTGTACATGAAAATAGAACGTCTCCAAGTTCATCTTCAATTTTACTGCTGTCGTTTAAAGATATTGCCTCTTTCAGTTCACCGACTTCAGATTCAAGTTTTGAAAAAGCATCATCTGTCGTTTCAAAGTCAAAACCCGCACGCATAGCACGTTTTCCGACTTTCTGAGCCTTCATAAGAGCAGGCAAAGTATTTGCAACGCTTTTTAATGTATCAGTATATGTTTTTTGTTGTTTTGTTTCTTTCTTTATCTGATCCCAGTTTTTAAGAACTTCATCTTCTGAGTCTGCCTTAGTATCGGCAAAAACATGCGGATGACGCACTATAAGTTTTTTGCAAACTTCATCGCATACATCATCAAAAGTGAAATGCTTTTTTTCATTTTCAATTGTGCAATGAAAAGCAACCTGAAGCAGAACATCTCCAAGTTCTTCACGAAGAAGAGCTTCATCGTCAAGGTCAATTGCTTCAATGGCTTCGCAAACCTCTTCCAGAAAATCATTTCTTATGGATTTATGAGTTTGCACCTTGTCCCAAGGGCAGCCGTCCTCTGATCTCAATATACTGATTATTTCAAGCAGGTCGTCAATTTTATACTTTTCTTTTTGTTTGTATGTAACCACGTTCTACACCTTCTCGCTTCTTATAAACAACGTTCTTTTAATATAATAACCTAAAACGGAAAAAAATGCAATAGGTAAAATGCAAATTTTTCAACTTTGTAAAAAATAAATAAATAATGACGTTTTTTATCGCTATTTTTTATTATTTGATAAATTACAGAAAATCAGGAAACATTTTAGTTTATGCAAAAAAATGTTTCCTGAAATTTATTTTATTAATTTTTGCAGCAAAATTATCTGTCTGCAAGTCCTACTTTATGATATACTTTTGAAACTATTCTTCTTGAGTAGGCTGTAGCTTTCTCAGCGTTCTCTCTTGCACATTTTTTAAGGTAATCCTTATCAGCTATGTATCTTGCATAGCCGTCTCTTACAGGGGCGAGAGAGTCTGCAACAGTCTCTCCAACAGCAAGTTTAAAGTCACCGTAGCCCTTGCCGTCAAACTCTTTTTCTATCTCATCAAAAGACTTGCCTGTAATTGTTGAATAGATAGACATAAGGTTATTAATACCGTCTTTGCCTTCTTTATAAACAACCTGTGAATAGCTGTCTGTAACGGCTCTTTTAAACTTTCTGATAATTGTATCTTTATCGTCAAGAATAAGAACAGTAGCGTTCTGATTTTCGTCAGATTTAGACATTTTTCTTGTTGGTTCCTGAAGTGACATAATTCTTGCACCTTCTTTTGGTGTGTAACCCTCAGGAAGAGTGAAGAAGTCGCCATATCTCTGATTGAAACGCTGTGCAATATTTCTTGTAAGTTCAAGATGCTGTGTCTGGTCTGCACCAACAGGAACGAGGTCGGCGTTATAAGCTAAAATATCAGCTGCCATAAGTACAGGATATGTGAAAAGACCTGCATTTACGTTGTCAGCGTGTTTTGCACTTTTATCTTTGAACTGTGTCATTCTGCTGAGTTCGCCAAACTGAGTTGCACAGCTTAAAATCCATGCAAGGTCAGTATGTGTTCCAACATGACTCTGAATGAAAAGCAAAGATTTTTCAAGGTCGATGCCGCAGGCAAGAAGAAGAGCATAGCTTTCAAGAGTTCTTTTGCGAAGCTGTGCAGGCTCTTGTTTAACCGTTAAAGCGTGAAGATCTGCTATCATATAAAGACAGTTGTATTTGTCCTGAAGCGGTCCCCAGTTCCTTACAGCACCAAGATAATTACCAAGTGTGAAAGTACCTGTTGGCTGAATACCACTTAAAATAACTTTTTTCTTATCCATAATTTATGACTCCTTTTTTTCTGCTGCGTTTCTGTCTTTTAGCTGTGCCTCATGAAGTTCTCTCATAAGATTACGGCAGCCAAAGTGGAAAATTCTTGCTTTTTCATCGTCCTTTGCGATTTTTGACGGAACATATGCATATCTGTAAATACCTTTTGCGGTAAGAAAATATGCTGTGTATTCACGTGATTTAGGAAGATCAAAATAAGCAACTCTTTCTGCTCTGTCAAATATTTCATTTGCATATCGAACATAAAGGTTTGCAGCTTTAACAACATCAAGGTATCTTTTTGCCGCACCAACGTATTCAAGGCCGTTGTTGTAGTGAATGTTTGCAGCACCGTTTATATAGGCAACAAGAGTTGCAATAACGTTTTCTGCAACAGGCATATCAAGGACAATACCATAAACCTCATCGCCTTTTATAAATTTTTCAAATCTTGAGGCAGGAGTTACAATAGAAGATTTTCTTGCCATAAGATATTTCTGTGTTACGGGGTATCTGTGAAAATTATTACTTGCCATAGTTTGTTTTATCCCTTCTTTTATTTAATAACTCTTTGTAAGTTTTCCAAGTGTTCTTATTCCGTTTACTATATCATCGTTTGACGGAGTTGAGTAGTTAAGTCTGAAATAATTCAGTTTTTCATCATTTATTGCAAAAGCACTTCCTGGAACAATTGCAATTTTAAATTCGTTTATTGCTCTTCTGCAAAATTCAGGAGCGTCAATATTTTCAGGAAGTTTTGCCCAGATAAACATACCGCCTTCAGGTTTTACCCATTCGATTTCAGATGAAAAGTTTTCTTTCATTTCTTTATCCATAAGACTGCATTTATCTCTGTAAACAGACTTTATTGATGCAATGTGTTCATCAATGTCATATCTTTTAAGAAATTCATTGCAAAGAAGCTGTGCCCAGATATTTGTGTGAACGTCTTCAACCTGCTTGCAGACAACGCATTTTTGAATAACTTCTTTCGGACCTGCAATATAGCCAACACGAAGACCAGGTGCAAGAATCTTTGAAAAAGTTCCTGAATAAAGCACAATTCCCGATTTATCCATTGTTTTAATTGACGGAATGTTTTCACCCTCAAATCTTAAATCGCCATACGGATTATCTTCAAGAATAAGAGTGCCGTATTTTTCGCAGAGTTCGTAAATTGCTTTTCTCTTTTCAAGAGAAGTTGTTATACCTGTCGGGTTCTGGAAGTTTGCGATTATATAAAGCAGTTTAACATTGCCTTTTTTGAGTTTTTCTTCAAGAATTTCAATGTTCATACCGTCATTTTCCATAGGAACGCCGTCAAGGTTTACACCATATGATCTGAAAGCATTAAGTGAACCTATGAAACTTGGTGATTCACATATCATAGTATCGCCATAATCGCACATAACCTTGCTTGCAAGTTCGTTACCCTGCTGTGCACCTGATGTTATAATGAGGTCATCTGTTTCAGGGTTAAAGCAACCAAGCGATTCAAGACGCTTTTTAAGTGTGTTGCGAAGTTCAGGATAACCCTCTGTGATGCTGTATTGAAGAGCAAGAAGCGGTTCATCTTTTAAGATGTCTTTTGAAATTTCCTGAAATTTATCAACAGGAAAAGCTTCGGAAGCAGGACTTCCTGCGGCAAATGAAATTACGCCCGGTTTGCCTGTATTTTTTAATATCTCACGAATGGCTGAAGCCTGAAGAGATGCAACTTTTTTTGAAAATTTATATTCCATATCTGTTCTGCCTTTCTTATTTTTTTACAGATAAAATTATCGTATCTTATATTATATCACAAATTTTCGTTTTCATCAATATATTTTGTGCATTATTTTTTTAAAAATAAAAGTTTTTTTGCCTGCATCAGCCTTTTATTATATATTTTTTATCTTTTTCAGTTTCAAAACAAATGAGTTCGTTTTCGATTTTTGTGTTTATAGGTTTATCATCAGATGATAAAACACTGACTGTTGAAGCACATCTGAGTTTGCATACATTTCCAAGATGAGATGTAATTTCAGCTTTGACAACTTTTTTATCTTTCCATTCAATTGAAACTTCAAAACCACCTCTTGCACAAAGTCCTGAAACTGAACCTTCTGACCATCTGTCAGGCAAAGCAGGAAGAAGATGAATTTCATCATTTTGGCTTTGCATAATCATTTCTGCAATTGCTGCAACTGAGCCAAGGTTTGCATCAATCTGGAAAGGAGGATAATTATTAAGTAAATTCGGACTTAATGAATAAAGGAACAGTTTCTGAAGATTTTCAAAAGCCATCTGACCATCGCCAAGTCTTGCCCACATATTCATATTCCAGGCATAACTCCAGCCAAAATGTCCGTCCTCATAAATGAGTCGTCTTATAAGAGTTGCTCTTGCGGCATCAGCAAGTTTTGGAGTTGATTTTACTGAAATTAAATTACCTGGGAAAAGTCCGAAAAGCTGTGAAACGTGTCTGTGACCGACTTCAACTTCATCATAATCTTCTGCCCATTCCTGAATCTGACCATATTTTCCTGTCTTAGGCTGAGGGATTTTTTCGAGAAGTTTTTTCAGTTCTTCGGCAAAATCTTTATCTGTATCAAGTATTTCAGACGCTTCAATAACATCTTTGAAAAGTTCTGTTATAATTTGTGAATCCATTGAAGCACCCTTGCATATTGCACCGGTTGTTCCAAAAGATGTTTTATAGGAATTTTCAGGTGAAACAGATGGTGAAACAATAAGTCTGCCATTTTCATCTTCTATCATATAGTCAACAAAGAAAAGTGCGGCTTGTTTCATTGTTTCATATTTCGATTTTAAAAATTCTTTATCACCTGTAAAACGATAATGTTCAAAGATGTGCAGGCAAAGCCATGCAGCTCCTGACGGCCATAAAGTTGAACTCTGACACATATCCTGAGGTGCAGTATCACCCCATATATCGGTGTTGTGGTGGCATACAAAGCCTCTGCAATGATACATTTCACGTGCTGTGACAGTTCCGTTTTCACGTACTCTTTCGAGTAAATCAAAAAGAGGCAGGTGGCATTCTGAAAGATTAAGTGTTTCAGACGGCCAATAGCACATCTGAGTGTTGACATTTACAACGTATCTGCTGCCCCACTTAGGACGCATATCTTCATTCCATATACCTTGCATTGTCATAGGCTGAGTGCCTTCACGGCTTGATGAAATCATAAGGTATCTTGCGTAATTGAAAAAGAGTGTAACAATTCCCGGATCGGCTATATCTCTTACACATTCTTTATCATCAAACTGACTTCCTCTAAGTCGTATAAGACGTTCGTTTGTAGGCATATTCTGAACTTCTTCCGCTGATTCGGGTAAAGAAAATTCCACTCTGCTGTATAATTTGCGGTAGTCTTCGATGTGTCTGTAAAGAAGTTCGCTATAGCTGCATTCTGCGGCATATTCAAGGTCCATAAGAGCAGAATCTTCATATATTTCAGAATAAAAATCTGTTGAAACTGAAAGCATAATTGTAGCTTCATCAGCATTTTCAACAACAAGTTTTGCACCTTGAGTTTTAACAGTTCCGCCTTCTGCAACGGCTGTCATAAAGGCAGCAAAATTTATTCCGTCTTTGCCGCCGCAACCGCCTGTGTACATAATTACGTTTTCTTTATCGTCACACGGTCTGTTGTTGTCGTAAAAACCTTCTCTGCCGTCTATGTTTGCAGTAAAGGAAATTTTACCGGGCTGGTCGGAATGTATATGCACAACAAGAACATTGTCAGGTGCAGAAACAAAAATCTGTCTTAAATACTTAACATCATTTATTGTATATTCGGTGTTTGTAACGGCACTCTGAAGGTCAAGTTCTCTTGAATAGTCACGGACTTTTCCAACATCTTCCATATGTATAAAAAGATTGCCAAGAGGAAGATAACTTCTTGAATCACTGCAAAGCCCCTGCATTTTCTGAAAAGCCAGTTTTTCAGCGGCTTTTAATTGTCCCTGATCTATAAGTTTTCTTATTTCAAGCATACCTTCGTATGCATCAGGGTTGTTTCTGTTTCTGTGACCGCCTGACCATATTGAATCTTCATTTAAAGATATAACTTCATCTACTGCCACACCGTAGTCCATAGCACCTATTCTGCCGTTTCCAAGCGGAAGTGCGTTGTCAAAATTGACAGCAGGTTTTCTGTACCAAATTCTGCTTTCACTTTTCATAATCAAATTCTCCTGTTTATTTGTTTCTTTATATAATAGTAAAATCTGTATGTATAAGAACATTATACCATATCTGAAAATTTTTTTCAATTACTTTTTTTATTTTATTTCATTTTAAATTGAAAGCTTATTGGAATGAGGAGTGAGGAATTAGGAATGAGGAAGCAGCGTGTCGCTGCAGCCAAGTCACCCTACGCTATTAAAAATATAAGGGTAATTTTGTGGTTAGAGCCCCTGCCAGGGGCAATTTTGTTTTATGCGTTCCTACCCCTCAGTCAAGCCTTACGGCTTGCCAGCTCCCCTTTCAAGGGAGCCTTAAAAACATCTTTGCAAATTTAATAAAAAATCCCCATTTATAGCCTCTCCTTTCAAGGAGAGGTGGCACAGCGTAGTTGTGACGGAGAGGTTTTAAATTCGTCAGCGAAGCTGAAACCTTAATTCCTCATTTAAAAAATAATAAAATGATTTTATTTTTATAAAAATTATTGACAAAGATATTCAAATATGATATAATAATAGAATATTGTCGATAATTTATGAGAATATAGAAAGAAAGCTAATTTATTTAAAAAGGAGAGATTTGCCATGAGCAGACGAGATTACACATCAATTTTACCGCAGGTTGAAAAACTTGCCCAGAAATGCAATGAAAACTACGGTATACCACAAGAACTTTACACGAAATACGATGTAAAAAAAGGTCTTAGAGATCTTAATGGTAAGGGCGTACTTGCAGGACTTACAAAAGTCAGTACGATAACTGCCACAAAACAGCTTGAAGACGGAACAACAGTACCTGCTCCCGGAGTACTTCTCTTCAGAGGTATAAACGTTAAAGATCTTGTTCAGGGACTTTTAAAAGATAACCGCCTTGGCTTTGAAGAAACAATTTATCTTCTTTTAACAGGCGGACTTCCAAATCGTGAAGAACTTGCACAGTTTAAGTCACTTATTGCTGAATATATGCAGCTTCCAAACAGTTTTACAAGAGATATTATTATGAGATCACCAAGCGAAAATATGATGAATACGCTTTCAAAGAGTGTACTTTCGCTTTATTCGGCGGATAATAAAGCAGATGATATTTCAATATCAAACGTTATGAGTCAGTGTTTGCATTTAATATCTTTGTTTCCTGTTTTTTCAGTATACGGCTATCAGGCATACACATATTTTAAAAACGGCGGAAGTCTTATAATTCATAATCCACGACCTGAACTTTCAATAGCAGAAAATATTCTTTATATGCTCCGTCCTGATGGAAAATATACAGAACTCGAAGCAAGAATACTTGACCTTGCACTTATCATTCATGCAGAACACGGCGGTGGTAACAACTCAACTTTCACAGTTCACGTTGTTTCATCATCAGGTACAGACACATATTCAACAATGGCGGCTGCCCTTGGTTCTCTTAAAGGACCAAAACACGGCGGTGCAAACATAAAGGTTGTTGAAATGTTTGAAGATATGAAAAAACAGCTCCATGACTGGACAGATGAAGAAGAAATAAAAGAGTATCTTTTAAAACTTCTCAATAAGGAAGCATTTGATAAATCAGGTCTTATATATGGTATGGGACACGCTATTTATTCAATAAGCGATCCGAGAGCAGAAATATTCAAGGGATTTGTTGAACAGCTTTCAACAGAAAAAGGTTGTCACGACGAATATCAGCTTTATGCAACAGTTGAAAGACTTGCTCCTGAAGTTATTGCCTCAAAGAGAAAGATGTTCAAGGGCGTTTGTGCAAATGTTGACTTTTACAGCGGTTTTGTTTACAGAATGCTTGGAATACCTGTTCAGCTTTTCACACCTATATTTGCAATTGCTCGTATTGCCGGCTGGTCAGCACACAGAATAGAAGAACTTATAAACTGCAATAAAATAATACGTCCTGCATATCGTTCTATTGAAACTTTAGGCGAATATATCCCTATGAATGAAAGATAATTTCGGAAAAATAAAAAAACAAATGTAAAATTTAAGAAAAACTATTGCATTTTGAAAATTAATGTGTTATAATATAACGTGTATTTATATGGACATAATTATTACTGAGAAGGGGTGATTTGAGAAATGTCAACATGGGAAATAATCACAGGTATTGTAGTTTTGGTACTTAGCGTATTGATAAATGTTATTTGTCTTATGCAGGAACAAAAACCACAGAGTGCTTCATCAGCTCTTGGCGGAGCAGGTCCTGAAATGGATTCTTACTATGGTAAAAATCAGGGAAGAACAAAGGAAGCAATTCTTGCTAAAATAACAAGAACATTATCTATCATTTTGTTTGTGGTAGTTCTTGTTATGAACGTTGTAATTCCAATAATTGAAAAACATCTTGGATAATTAATCAGCTGCCGCCTCTTGATTGATGCGGCAGTTTTTTTATATAATGTAAAAACAGGGTAAAAAGGAGTAATTGATATGGGAAAGAAAAAAAAGAGCAGAAATTTTGATAAGAAATTCAAATCAAAAGAAAAAAGATTCAAGTCAGATAACAGAGGCGGAAAAAAATTCAAATCAGGCAAAGAAAAAATAAAATCAGGTGCAAAATTTTCAGTTGAAGATTATAAAAAGAGAATTGTTTTATTTTTGAAGAAAAATGAAAACAGGGAGCTTTCTTTTAAAGAACTTAAAATGCTTTGCAAATGCAAAAGCGGTGTACAGGAAAATTTTGAAGATGCTTTAAGATTTTTATGCAAAGTAAAAATAGTTAAAAAAGGCAAAAAAGGTTACAAAATATGCGATACGGAAAATCTTTACAGAGCTGAAATTGTCCGTCTTAACAGAACTTTTGGTTTTGCTAAAAGAGAAGATAACGAAAATGAAGTTTTTGTTCCGGGTAAATTCCTTATGGGAAGCCTTGTGGGAGATATTGTCCTTATGCGTGATATTGAACCAAAGGGCGACGGCGAAGAAGGAATGGTTGTAGATATAGTTGAACACAGCAAGGGTACTCTATCAGGTACAATAGTTGAAGAAGATGGAAAATTAAGAGTAGTTTGCGATACTATGTGCAATACTCCTATAAAGATAGATGAAATAAGAAGCGTTCCGTTTGAAGTTGGCGAAAAAGTTCTTTGCGAAATAAGCAAAAGAGGAAAACGTCATAGTGAACACGTTGCAGTTATAACATTTTCATATGGAAGTACAACGGCAGAAAACTGTTCTGCTGCACTTATAGATGCTTCAGAAATACCGCATGACTTTCCTGATGACGTGCTTGCAGAGGCAAGAAACGTTTCATTTGAAAAAATTGATGAAGAATGCATAAAAAATCGTCTTGACCTCAGAGACGAAGTTATATTTACAATCGACAGTGCATATTCAAAAGACCTTGATGATGCGGTTTCAATTAAAAAAGTGTCAGATGGTTATGAACTTGGTGTACATATTGCCGATGTTTCAAATTATGTTAAATTCGGAACGGCACTTGATAAGGAAGCAATAAACAGAGGTACAAGTATTTACTATGCAGATAAAGTTATACCTATGCTGCCTGTTGAACTTTCAAACGGAATATGTTCTTTGAATCCTAACGAAGACAGACTTGCATTTTCTGCACTTATGAAATTAAACAGCAAAGGTGAACTTGTTGATTATGAGTTTAAAAAGACTGTAATCAGGTCGAGAGTAAAAGGTGTTTACAAAGAGATAAATGCAATTCTTGACGGCACAGCAACACCTGAAATACTTGAAAAGTATAAAGATGTTAAAGAAACAATTGATATACTTGATGAACTTGCAAAACTTCGTCTTGCAATAAGAAAAAAACGTGGTGCACCGTCTATTGAAACGATAGAATCGCAGTTTGAAGTTAAAGACGGCGTTTGTGTTGATGTTTTCCCAAGACAGTCGGGTGAAAGTGAACACATTATAGAAGAAATGATGCTTCTTGCAAATGAATCAGCTGCAAAGTTCTCTAAAAAATATCAGATACCATTTGTATACAGAATACATGAAGATCCGTCAGATGAAAAAATTGCAGGTTTAATAAGTACACTTACAAAACTTGGAGTTCAGTTCCCTGAATACAATAAAAATATAAAGCCTGCACATCTTTCTGAAGTGCTTGAAAAAACAAAAGATGAAACATTTTTCCCAATAGTAAACAATATGGTGCTGAGGTCTATGTCAAAGGCAAAATATTCAGAAGAACCAATAGGCCATTTTGGTCTTGCACTTGAAGACTATTCACATTTCACATCACCTATAAGAAGATATTCGGACCTTGCAATTCACAGAATAATGACGGCTTTTCTTAAAATTCAGTCAGAAGGCAAAACAGAACTCGGAAGCAAATATGATAAATTTGCTGTTAAGGCTGCAAATGCTGCAACAGAAACTGAAATAAGAGCAGTTGCAGCCGAAAGAAAATGCGAAAGCTTCTATAAGGCTGAATTTATGGAAAAACACATCGGTGAAGACTTTGAAGGACTTATTTCAGGAATTACCGAAAATGGTATATATGTTGAACTTCCAAACAGTATTGAGGGAATGATAAGACTTAATACAATGCCTGAGGGCGATTATGACGTTGAAGCAGGTCTTGATGTGACAGAAATATTATCGGGAAAACGATACAGAGTAGGCGACAAAATGAAAGTTGAATGTGTGAAATCTGATACAGCAAGCGGAAATATCGATTTTATAATGAAAGAAACTGACTGATTCAGATTTAAAATGTGAATTTGATGGCTAAAATGTCAATTTCTTTGTCTGAAAATGTACAATAGCTTATTATAAATAAAAATAGTTTGAAATTTCAAATATTGATATTGACAAATAAGAAGTATAATGATATAATAAGGGCAACAAAAACAGCATATGTGCAAGAAAATGACTGCTGTTGCCCAAAAATGGCAGTAATTGGAAGATTACTGCCAAATTTTTTTCAGAAAGGAAAAAAGATATGCAGACTATTAAACAAAGTAACTTAAAAAAGAGAATTTTAAGTGCAATGCTTGCAGTTTTGATGATTCTTATGAGTTTACCGACATCACTGCTTGCATATGCAGATGACATTGATCCGAACGTTATCACGAATGCGAAAATAGAATTTCGTGACAGCAACTATAATGAAATAGATGAAGTAACATCAGGTGAACAGTTTTACCTGAATCTATCTATCTCAGGAAATAATGTAAATCACGGTGCGGCACAGACAACTTACAGAGTTGACATAACAGACAGAAATCTTCTTCTCCCAAACTTTGCGGGAAAAGGATTTGTTGATGGTGC
>JALEJO010000054.1 GCA_022769365.1 Oscillospiraceae bacterium
CACCGGTTCCAGTGTGGACAGATTGCCGGCATAGGTCAGCTTGTCCAGACAAACAATGCGGTAGTCTGGGTGTGCTTTCAGCATATGAAAAACGAAATTGGAGCCGATAAAGCCGGCGCCGCCAGTTACGATAATGGTCATGATAGATACTTCTTAGGATGAAGTGTGTTGTTTTTATTATATCATACTTTTGGGGGAATTGCAATAAAAAATGTACCGCTGGTGGGCGGTACATTGGGGGATATGGGGATAGACAATATCTGAAATGGTATCGATAATTTAGGAGAGTTCTTTCTTTGCTGCGGCGAGGGCGACTTCTATGGTTTTATCCATGTCGTAGTATTTGTATTCGCCGAGGCGGCCACCGAAAATGACATTGTCTTCTGCTTCTGCAAGGGCTTTGTACTGTTCATACAGTGTGCTGTTTTTAGCGTCGTTGACGGGGTAGTAGGGTTCATCTCCAAGTTTCCATTCCGAAGAATACTCTCTCGAAATAACTGTTTTCGGCAGATCGTTTCCGTTTTCATCTTTGCCGAACTCAAACCATTTATGTTCAATGATTCTTGTCCAGGGAGTTTCTCTGTCTGTGTAGTTTACAGCTGCATTGCCTTGGAAGTTTGGCTTATCAAGAATCTCATTCTCAAATCTGACAGAGCGATACTCCAAAGTACCCAGCTTATAATCGAAATACGCATCGATCGGACCGGTGTAGATTACCTTTTCAGCGAGCTTATCCAGTTCTTCTTTGTTTTCCAGATAGTCAACATTCAGCCGAACTTCAATACCTTCCAGCATTTTCTCAATCAGCTTTGTATATCCGCCGATGGGAATGCCTTGATAGAGTGCGTTGAAATAGTTGTTATCGAATGTCAGGCGAACTGGGAGCCGCTTAATGATGAATGCAGGCAGATCCTTGCAGTCTCGTCCCCACTGTTTCTCTGTATAACCTTTTACAAGCTTTTCATAGATATCTCGTCCAACAAGCGAGATGGCCTGTTCTTCCAGGTTTTTCGGCTCACCAGTGATTTCTTTTTTCTGCTCTTCAATTTTGGCTGCGGCTTCTTCGGGAGTCACAACGCCCCACATTTTATTGAATGTGTACATATTGAACGGCATGGAATAGAGCTCGCCCTTGTAATTGGCTACCGGAGAGTTTGTGAATCGGTTGAAGTCCACAAAGCTTGTGACATAGTCCCATACCTCTTTGTTATTGGTATGGAAAATGTGTGCACCGTACTTGTGTACATTGATGCCCTCGACCTTTTCTGTATAGATATTTCCGCCTATATTGGGGCGTTTATCTATTACAAGCACGCTTTTTCCGGCTTTTTTTGCCTGCTGGGCAATTGTTGCTCCGTATAAGCCGGAGCCGACGATAAGGTAGTTGTAGTTCATTTTATTTTTCTCCTTTTAACTTTATTATAAAGTCATTCTTGTTTCAATCATACTTTTTATTAATCTTCTATATGCTTCTTCAAGATTCACACTCGGTTTCCATCCTAATTTTCTGAGCTTATCTGTATTTAATTTCATTTTTGTATCACATGCATAGCCATAGCTATTAGTTTCTGGAATATCAAAAATAACATTTATTTGTCCGCTTGCGAGTTTTGATGCAACCATTTTTGCCATATCAGCTATTGTTGTATGGCATTCTTCATTTGAAACATTATACGCATTTTGATTTTCACCATTAAGCATTATTGTAAGAATTGCAGTTATAGTATCCCTTGTATAGCAATAGTTTCCTTCCGAAAGACCTTTAGTATGAAGTACTATATCTTTATTGTAAATAACACTTCTTGCAAATTGTGCAAACACCCTATTTTCACCTGGAAGAATCCCAGCTCCAAATGTTTGTGAAAGTCTTGCAATTCGTACTGGAACTCTATATTGTTCACTATAAGCAATACACATATTTTCACACATTCTTTTGCCGAGAGGGTAGTTGCTTCTCAAAGCCAGGGGATTAATATATCCCATTGTATCTTCATGTACATATGTTTCATCATTAAAAGAACCATAAACTTCCATTGAAGAAATGTACACAAATGCGTTTACAGCGTGTTTTTTTGCAATTTCAAGTATGTTGTGCGTTCCCATTAATGCAGTCATAATTGTATCTACAGGTTGGGAAATCATTTGTTTTGAAGCGGTAATGCTTGCAGCATGTATAATATAATCAATAGAGATGTTAGAGGGTATGTTGTTTTCAGTTATATCTGTAATGTCACTTTGAATAAGAATAATGTTATCCTTTTTATCTATCATACCAAACATTTTTTCAAATTTTGATATATTCCTTACGATTGCTACAATAGTCAAATTTAAATTGTATTTGTTATTACAATAATGAAGTGCCCTGAGTAATTGTGATCCTACAAGTCCTGTAGAACCCGTCAATAGAATTGTTTTATCTTCAAGTTGCTTAAAGTTCATACTGTTGCTTATAAATTCCATATCTTCTTTAAGAGTTGAATCATTAATTATATTCACTTTCAACCTACCTTTCATGTTCTAAAAAATTACTATAACATTATTTTTTGGCTAGGATAAACTAATAGAATATATACCATTACAAGAGTAAACTGCACTTTCTCTGTGTTTAAGTAATTATTAATACTATGAGTGCATTGAAGAAGCAGTTATAAAATATGGATTTTTTTCAAAATCTGGGATAATATCTCCAGAACAAGCTTTTCTTTCATGATGCACATAGCCACTGTATAGGTCAAGAAAAAAAGAAATGCGGAAATAATAAGTGTTATAAAATTTCCTAAATTCAAATATATGCACCATAATGATGCTAATAGACCTATTAATATAGAAAGCATAATTTTCCAATATTTAATCTTTTTAAAAGCAGTTGTTATCGATCCTTTTAACACTATAAATTGAACAATAAACACTACAGTTTCAGCAATTAAAGTTCCAATTGCTGCACCAGATGCTTGCATAAAAGGAATTAATAAAGCATTTAGAATAATATCAACTATTGCACCAGCTATTTCAGAATAGAGGACATATTTTTCTTTTCCAAGTGGTACCAGAATTTGAATACCAAGAATATTTGTAATTCCTATCAGAAGCAATGTTGGCATTATTATTTGCATTGGTAAAATCGCACCTTCATACTCATTACCAGATAAAAATAAAACTCCATACTTTGCAAATACCATAAAGTAGAAAGAGAGTGGCATTGCTAAAATAAAAACAAAATTCAGAGCCTTTTCTGTGATACGATAAAACTCATCAACCATATTTTGTTTTATATAATATGAAACTCTTGGCAGAAGGACTGTTCCAAGAGATGTGATTACACTAACAAGAATTGTTTTTATTTTTGTTGCCGCTCCATAATATCCCACATCTATATCTGTCGCCATAAATTTAAGCATCACGGTATCAAGATGTGTATAAATGGTAGTTGCACACGCCATTGCAAAGAAAATACTAATTGCTTTTAAATGTGGACGTATCGAGTAATGTCCAATAAATTTAAAAGATATATATTTATGAGCATTTATAAAATTGCATATATTTGATGCCGATGCCGCAAAAATGGTAATTCCTCCGTATATAACATAATCAGATTTTGTTTTTACAAGCATAAACATTCCTATTAATGCAATTACTTTAAATATAAGAGAACGAATGGTTATATATGTATATTGTTCAAGCGCTTTGTACAACCATTCCATTCCTATAGCACTAAGGAAAATTGTTGAACTTACAATTATATATAGAAATCTATCTTCTCTAAGTTTAGGCACAGTAAACAAGGCGACAAACAAAAATACATATGATATGATGCTCATTACAATATTAATAAACAATAGCTCATGAGCAGTTTTACTAAGAGCTTTTTTGTTATCACGTACAGTTGCACATGCACGTATTCCATAAGTAGGGATGCCTAGTTGTGCAAACATTGTGAAATATGCAATGAAAGAAGTTGCAAAATTAACTCTTCCGGTTCCTTCGGGAAGAAGAATTCTTGAAACATATGGAAATGTAATCAGAGGGAAAATAAATGAAGACATATTAAGTAGAGCATTCATAACAAAATTCAATTTTATTGATTTTTTCTTGTTCATATATGCTCTCCTTTATTTTGCAAATTTTATTTTTTTTAGTTTTGGAAATTTTATGTTTATGCGAATTTTATCAAAAATCAACTTTAGCCCAATCCAAAATATAATGAATTTTAAAAAGCCATAATTAAATACTTGTTCATAGAAGGTGTTTGAAAAAAATGAAAAAATCAAGCAGCAACATAGATAGGAATATATCACAACCCATATATCAATTTTTGAATTGTCTCGTTCTTGAATTGCTTTATTAAATACAAGCTGGCATATAATAGCCATTAAACCAGTAAAACATAGAACGCCTACTAAACCACCATCGTACATAAATGCATAAAATATTGTGTATACATTTCCGAGAGTGTGGCCGTTTATAGATCTAAATGGAATGTCAACTTTATGATACCATTCATTGTGACCCGTTTTGGCAGCTATAAGATTTATGAAATTTACTAGTGTTTGATTTGTACTTATATCTGATCCAAAATTCCCTTCACGAATAAATGTGTCAAGGTTTTTTATTTCTGCTGCAATATAAACTGATAGATATTCTCCATTTTCTCGTTCTGATTGTCTCCCAAGAAGATTTCCGATATCTTTAAATCCTACTATGAGAGCAATAATTGCAACTCCTGCAATCAGCAGTATCTTTTTATTTATTTTAACTTTCCAACCACTTTTCTTTCCATAAATTATGTAAAATTCAATTGCCATTGCGATAAGCAGTTGAAATGTTCCTGTTCTTGCTCCGAAAAGCATATCAGAAGCTACACTAAGTAAGATGTTTAAAATAAGTAATGGCTGGTAACACCAGTATTTATATACGATGCTGTGAATTAAAATATAGCCGGTTATATAACCTGTTGAATAGACAAAATACTTTAATAAGCCTAAAAAGCCAGGCACTTCAATAGTATTATTCGTAAATACGCGTGCATGTCTAAAATAGAATATTGCTTCAGATAATGAGCCGCTTGTCAATGAAGTAATAAACCGATATAGCATTAGCAATGTAAGTAGTTGAATGCATGTATATGCAATTAAGACAATAAAAGATAGCCGAATTTTATAAAATCCGTGATTTAAATAATCAGTGTTTACGCCATCTATAATAATTGCAGATATTGTTCTTTTTTTTAGAATTTTACTCAAGAGAATTGAGATAATTGCAAAAAAAGCTGTTCCACCAATCATTGTAATTAGTGTTAGAGGTGATGGATGCAAATCCCATGCGTCAACATAAAAACATGCATATATTATTCCAGGGAGAAAGCATAAAGCAAAACACATTTGAGGTGTTAGAATAATCTTTTGTGATGTTAGAAAGCACACACCAATTATGATTAAAAATCCTAAAACCAAAATAATCATGGATATAATTTAAAATTCCTCCTTTAGCATAAAGTGATTATGCTTCAATGGATTTTTTCGTGTAATAACCATTTTTAAGTTTTGGAGATATAGCTTGAACATTTTTCTTTATGTCTTCGTATTCCTTATCTGTCATTGATTTTAATTTGTCAGCAATTTCATAGAGCGAGTCTACCGTTATTCCACATTTATTCTTTTCTATAAATTCGGCAAGTGCAGCCTTGCTCCAAATAATAACAGGTATGCCAGAAGCAAGATAAAGTGAAGTTTTGTGAGGATTATTTATCCGAAGGTATTCTCCAAATGAGCCTTTACAAGTTTCTGAGCTCATGCCATCCCATACTAATCCAAAACTTCCAAAAAGTTCAAAAGGAAGATTATCTGCAGGATATGAACCAAAATAATTAATATTATCTTTTTTTGAGTCATCATAGCCTACGCCATAAAGATTAAAATTAACATTTGAAGGGAGATTATAAACATATCCAGCTTTATGTTTTCTCAATGCGCCTGCAATAATAACAGGATCATCTTTTGTGGCTAATCGGTTTTTGTATATCTTCCCCTTATCTTCGATAAGATAGTCGAAGATTTTAAGATTAATCAATTTATCTTTTGTTATGCCTAAAGATATAAGTTTTTTAAGCATACTACTGTTATGGACAATAATTGAACTTGCAGCTTTAAGTGTCTTTTTTTCCTCAAAATTTATTCTGAATTTTTTTAATAAGCTTATATCATCTCTTGTTGCAGTTCTGAGTATTTCCATATCATGAATAAGCAATTTAATTGTAGCACCTTTTTTTACATATTTTTTTATAAGTCCGGCAAAAAAAAGTGTATGATTAATTGGCGGAAACTGAATGACAACTTCATCATCTTTCTCTATCTTTGTCTTAAGAAATGCATTTTTCCATTCTTTAAAACAAGAAAAATGATAAGAAATACTTTTAAATTTGAGCTCTGATTTCTTTATTTTCTTTTCTATAGTTATTTTTTTATATCCTTCTTTAGAAAGTATTGTTTCGACATCATTTCTTGCTTTTGTTCCAGCTGTACGCTGAACACCTGAATCGTATTGCACTTCACTTACTATATATCTCATTTTCTTAATTATTCCACCTTATTCCAATTGTTGATTTTCTCTTGCGTCATATAGTGCTCTGAAAATATAAAAATCATCTGGGGTAGTAATTTTTATATTTTCATTAGGTCCAACTACAACATTTAGTTTTTTCCCATAATGGCGCATTAAAGTGCAAGAATCAATCATATCCGTTTTGCCTTCATTGATGGCCTGACGTTCAACATCAAGAATTTCTTTCAACCAAAAACTTTGAGGAGCTTTTGCAAATCTCGATTGTTCACGACTAGGAACCTCGGAAACATTATTGTCTTTGTCGACAAGAATAACGGTTTCTTTTGCAACTGTACATGTTATTGCTGTACCATATTTTTTTACTGAAGCAATATTATTGCTAATAGTTTCAGAATCTATAAGTGGGCGTACACCATCATGAATAAGGACAATATTACCTTCTGCACCAAAATTTTTTTCAGCAGCACAAAGGCCATTATAAATAGACATTTGCCCTGTTTCACCACCCGGAACAATTGCTTTTATCTTATCAAGGCGATAGCGATATTTCATTTCTTCCATATAAGGAATCCAATCTTTAACAATCACACATATTATGCCATCAATTTCTGGGTGATTTTCAAAGAGTTCAATAGTGTGAACAATAATTGGCTTTCCATGAACCATGAGGAATTGTTTGGGCTTATCTTTCGATTTCATTCTTTTGCCGACGCCGCCTGCGAAAATCACTGCTATATTCATACAAATCACTCCTTTTTATTTTATAAGCCAAATTTCCATATCGTGAGTTAAACGCTGCTCTTCTGGTGGAAGTCGCATATAATCTCCATATAGATTTGTAAGATACTTATCCCAGCATCCAGGTGCATTAACTTTAAGACCTTCAAAATCTACTTGGACAGTTTTGAGGTATTCTGTTTTTTTCATTTTCTCTTGTTTGCCATAGCCCCATACAATTCCACCAATATAATCATAATCATCAAATGAGTAGTTTCTGGCAAATCTATCTATTTTTTCGACAGATTTTTCTATTCCAATACATTTAAGAAGAATAGGTTTTAAGACAGGTTTTACAATTTTTTTGAAAGTACTCTTTGCGCTTCCATCTTGTGATTTTTGAATCTTTAAAATATCTCGCATGAACAATGACTTTTTAAAGATTTTTTCTGTTTCAGCATCACTTTCTGGAAGTCCATCTAAGGGAAATATGTCTATCCATACTTGCTGTTCAGTTTCATCAAAATCAAAAACTTTTTTAATCTGTGTGTGTGTGTCAAATATTTTTGCAAAAGGATAGTTTAAATTTCCAAGTTCGAAAGAAGCTAATTTGTACCTTTTATCGCATAATTTTTTGCCGATGTTTTGTAATCTATCGTAATCTGTTCTTGGCATCAGAACATCAATATCATCGTCCCAAGGAATAAATCCTTTGTGCCTTATTGCCCCAAGAAGTGTTCCTCCAGCTAGAAAATAGCGCAACTTATATTTTTCGCATAAAGAAATAAAATATTTAAATATCTCAAGTTCTAAATGTTGTAAATCTTTAAGGCTTAACTTTTCCACTGTCTAATTCCTCCAAGTTATAATTAAGAATAACATGATAAAAGGTGTCGTTTTTTAGACCTTCCAAATTTTTATATGTAAGCTTATGCACATTTGTTTTACATTTTATCGAATCAAATTTGCTGCTTGAAAATGTCTTCTTTAATTCATGTTGAAGCAGCGTTGGATAAGTGTTGCTGTAATATGGCATTTCATAAAGCTGACGTTCAAATTTTCCGGATTCAATAAGTAAAGCAGCAAATAAATGAAAAATGAAATAATCATTTACTGTTTTGTTATGTAACCACCAATTTTCCATCGAATAATAGAGTGAAAGGAAAAAAGACTCCCCCGAATTCTTTGAATATAAAAACCAGTTACTTATCTGTGTTTCTGATAAATCAAGAAATGATGCTCTATAAAAGAACATATCTGAATTTAAAATCTCATTGTTTATTTTTCCTGTAAGCATAACTGTAGAATCAATCCACATCCCCCCTTTAAAAGCTAAGAGATTTATTCTGCACATATCCGAGAAATGTGCAGGCATTATACGGCCTTTTTCCCAAAGTTCCCATATTCTTTCTGGAAATTGAACATACTTTCGAAGATTTTCTTTGTTTAATTCTACTAGATTAAATCCAATTTCTTTTGAATACTTGCTTATACTTTCATAGCATTTTTTTACAATTAATGGGGCTTGCTCTTTACCTTGAAACCATAGCCACCAGATTGTTTTAGAATATGAGTTGTCGATGTTTTCTTTTTCCTTAAACACAAGGTGCTTTTTTAATTTTTTTTTGCAATAGGACTGCCAATTAATAGTACGTAATTTTTTATTATTTGCAATTCTTTGAATTGGCAAAATCATTTTTGCACCTCTTAGAATGACATTTTGTAGACCATATCTTTTAATCCAAGTTCTTACTTGATCTAGTTTATTCACATTAATATTCCTTTTCTAATCCACAAGTTTTTCCTACTATTTTAGCAACTCTTTCTGAAGCTTTTCCGTCTTCATAGCTTTCAAGAACTTTGTGATGTTGTTTCATAGCTTCAACAAATTCACTTTGAGAATAACTATCTATATTTTTTACAAGTTCTAGATTGCTTTTTGCAACAGGAAACCCCCAAGTATCAATTGGCATGCAAAATCCTCTATTTGAAGTGTACCATTCTGCATCAACTGCGAACAAAAAGCATGGACGATAAGTAAATGAAAAATCCCATATTGATGATGAATAATCCGTTATAAGGGCATCACTTATGCAAAGAAGCTCTTGCATGTCATCGTAGTCGCTTACATCGATCATTCTATCTGAATTTGACTTGTCATTTGGATGTGCTCTAAATAAGATCACACATTTTTTCTTGAATTTTTTTTCAAAGGCCATCGATATTAGTGATGGATTTAATTTTTCAAGTTTATCTTTATTTGTGGACCATGTAGGTGCATAAAGTACTACAAACGCATCTTCTGCAATTTTAAGTCTTGTCTTTATTTTCCTGATGCTTTTCAGATCAATTGAGAAGAGACAGTCATTCCTTGGCATTCCACATTTTTCAATTTCCTTCTTGTATCCAAGTTGCTTTCTAACTACAGTATTTTCAAAAAAGCGACTACTTACAAGAAATAAATCTGTTTCATCTAATTGCATATTTCTGCGTTTATCATGAATGCTTTGGTGTTTTTTTTCACTACTACCTAGTTTCTTATAACACCCACCACCATGCCATGTCTGGATAAAGTACTGACCTTTACGTTTTGGAATCTCTGTTGCTTCAAGAAAATTTGATATATACACTTTAGCTGTCATGCGTTGGTAAATATGTTGAATACTTCTGTATTGGCAAAGTTCAATCCCATCACTTTTAGTATAATTATAAAAGTGATCGGGATTTTTGACCGCCCATACAAGTCTTATTTTGTCGCCATAAATCTCATGTATTTTTTTGGAAATATATTTAGGGTTACAACCGTATACACTTCCTGAGAATGCCTCGAAAACCACTTTGGTTTCTTCTATTTTTTTTAGGCAAAAACATTTGTTTATAATTCTAAATGTTTTTATATATGCCATTTTCATTTTTTCTTTGATATCATTCATTCTTTGCGCTCCATAAACTTTATATTTGCAAATAGAACTCACTTGTGGGAATGCAAGGCAGTGCATTTAGCATACTTTATGGAATTGTGACCCCCCCATAAACCACTTATTTGTTTTTACAATAGATGTTCCAAAACACATTATAAATAGGATAGCCCAATAAAAGTAATATTATTGCTACTCGATCTCTTTGTGGAACTTTTTTATCAAAAAGTATTGCTTTTGAGTTCTTCCTTATATACGCAATAACTTCTTTTTTTTCATTATTCCACCTAGTTGTTTTACACATCTGATTTAGTGTGCTAAATCTTGCATAAACTTGTCTTCTCAAAACGGCTTTTTTCAGATCCGGATACAGTTTTAGAACATCATCAGCCATTTTATCTGTCATCTCAAGCAAATCAAATTTTTTAGGATTAAAAGAACAATTAACTATCGAATCTCTTCTTATTATGTAATTGTATTTTGATTCGTAACCGACAGCTACATTATTGCATTGCAACATCAATTTATAGGTTGTACCAATGTCTTCAAATAGTTTTCCTTTAGGATACTCAACATCTGAAAACAAACTACGGTCATAAAGTTTTGCCCAAGCTGATGTATCTATAACATCATGATAGAGCATTCTTTCCAGACACTTTTTACTCGAAAGGACCTCTTCACCGCTTTTTCCAAACTCTTTAACTTTGCCATTGCTATATAAGACTCTGTGTTGACATATTGACATTTTTGCATTATACTTAGTGATTAGATTATATAGATATTCTATATAATCCAAATCTATAAAATCGTCTGAGTCGATACACGTTATATAATTACCTGATGCTCGTTTTATACCGTAATTTCTGGCGTCTGAAAGTCCACCATTTTCTTTATGAAAAACAACTATTCTATCATCTTTTTCCTTATATTCATCACACTTTAATGCAGAATCGTCTGTTGAACCGTCATCAACCATTATAATTTCAATATTCTTATATGTTTGATTGATAACGGATTTCATACATCGGTCAAGATAATCAGAAACATTATAAATTGGTAAAATAACAGAGATAAGATTTTCTTTCATCAAAAGCTTCCCTCATACTTCTTATGCCCAAACTTCGCACCTATAAACGACTTGATTTTTCGATTCCAGTCGATTTTTTCTGTGTAAATGCAGGGTATTTCCTTGATATCCTTTTGGCTTATCGTACCCGATTTCACGTGGTAGTCGAGCCAGACATTAAATATTATCTCACTAACTCTTCCGTAAAAACGACCTTGGAAAAATGATAATTCTTTAGAAGATTCTCCAATTCTTTTTTCTAGCTCAAAAAGAATATTAAAGAGCCATTCGCAGTAGTTCTGGAACAGATCTTTTCTCATGATCATCATATTAAACATATACCCATAGGTCTGATTGTATACTTTGTTGCAGGAATCTGCGTACTCAGGGTACTTTTCGGCAATAATCTCTTTTGTCACATCAAGATGCTCTGCATAATGTGTATGTGCATAATGAGAATAGAGCGTTTCAATATAATACTTCCGTTTCTTAGGAACAAGCACTTTATATTTGCTCAGAAGCGGCGCAAGTTCATCGTATGTGAGAATATTATCAAAGGGATCTTTAGACTTCTTGCTCAGAGAAAAATGGCGTCTGTAATGCGCCAAGCCAACATAGTCTGAGTCAACATTTTTCCACGCCCAGTAAAGACCTGTTAATTCGCAAAACGAAGGGTTCTTAAGGGAAATATTATCTCCGGTATTGTCTTTAACATATCCTAAGTCCAAATCTTTTCCATCAGAATCCTTTTTCCCTTCTGCTCCAACATGAACAGGCAAGTACATTTTATCTGCTGGCATTTGATACTTCTTATGCGTAGCTATTATGATTGTAGCCTTATTCTCCAAAATTATACTCCTCTTTTTCTATTTTACCCATCTACAAAAAATCTGAAAACATTACAAAGACATTTGTATGCAAAAATCTAAATACAAAACGTCTCTAAATCCCAAACTCCAATTGTAGCCCATCATTGTGCAAAGCACCGTAAAACACGGCAGAATACTACGTTTTTTCAAACCAAAAAGCTTTTTCCAACGCTGCTTACATCTGCCTACATCTATATAAAACAATTATACCACACGCCCCCACAAATGTCAAGCAAATTCCTCGACAAATTACGCTCACAAGCCGAAAAAATAACACCAAAAAATTAATTTTTTTTGTTCATATTGTCAATTTCCCGTCGGAATATCTGCCAATTACGCAGAAATTCACGCTGGGGAACGAAAAAGCAGCATTTTCTGCACCATCAAAAAAGCCTGATGGATCATCTTCCATCGGGTAAAAATCATTTTAAATTCGGGTGATTTGTGCTTTTGGAGCGGAAACTCAGTCTTCCGCCGCCTGCTCTTCTGTCACCAGTGCTTTTCGCTTGATGCCAAGGTAGCAGCGCTCGGGGTTGGCATCGCTGCTTTTACGCTTGCGGCCGGACTTCAGTTGCAGCTCTGCTCTGACAGCCTTCGTAAAGGCATCGTAGTTCGGGAAGCAGTACGCGTAGCTCTCATCCAGGGCATATTCCTTGTAATCGGCGTACATATCTTCGGTGAAAATGTAGTCATCGTCGTTCTCGGTGCGTACATAGCAGGCCGTAAAGAAGAAGTCCAGAGACTTGCTGGTGCTGCGGCTGACTGCCGTGGGCGGTACGTAGCTGTCATAGCTTTCGCCCTCTTCGGAGTCGCTGAATTCGTAGTGGTTGTCCTTGAGCGCCTTGTACGCCAGAATCAGCTTTCTCACGATGGCTGCCTTCTCACGCTCCAGCTTGTCCATCAGTACCTCAAAGGGCTCTGCATTGTCGGTCAGTCTGTATTTGAACGGGATCACAAGCTTGCGCATATCAAACGCCGCGTCCGGCATCTTCGTGGTAATGTCGTAGTTGGAGGCGTTGATGATGTGCGCACGGCTCTGGAACGGGACACTGCCGTTTTCGCCCTTGAATTCCGCTGAGAGCATATCAGCGCCGGAAATGCCCTTGAGAAAGGCGGTCGCCTTGGTATTCAGCGGTGCGGAGTCCATGTCCATGCAACAGCAAAGGGACTTTCCATAGACCATGCTGGGCGCAAACTGGCGACCCAGGTCGTTTGGCTGCATGGTAACGGTTGCTGAGTTGTTGAACAGACGCATCAGAAAGCTCAGCAGAAAGGTCTTGCCGGAGTTGGTCACACC
>JALEJO010000072.1 GCA_022769365.1 Oscillospiraceae bacterium
ACATATAGCAGGTGACATGGCAGATGTTAAAATGCTGTTGCCGCCAGGGTGCGAAAGTCATTCATATGAACCGTCACCGGCTGATATAATAGAGGTTTCGGAGTGCGATGTTTTTATATATAATGGCGGTGATTCTGATGCATGGGTTGATGATATTCTTTCAGCAATAGACACATCTTCAATTGAAATAGTTAAAATGACGGATTGCGTTGAAACAATTGAGGAAGAAGTTGTTGAGGGTATGCAGGAAAACAAACATCATCACGACCACGAAGATGAACACGGTGAAGAACACGATGAAGAATATGATGAACCTGAAACAGATGAACACGTCTGGACATCAATAAGAAACAGTGAAAAAATAACATCGGATATATGTGATGCGATATGCATAAAAGATGAAAAAAACAGTTCTGTATATAAAGAAAACAGTTCCGAATATATAAAACAGATGTCGGAACTTGATGAAGAATATAAAAAACTTGTTGAAAATGCCAAGCGAAAGAAAATAATTTTCGGTGACAGATTTCCTTTTGCATATTTTGCCAAAGATTACGGGTTAACCTATTATGCGGCATTTGTTGGTTGCAGCAGTGAAACAGAAGCAAGTGCTGAAACGGTTGCATTTTTAATAGACAAGGTACGTGAAGATAAAATACCTGTTGTGTTCCATATAGAATTCAGCACCCATCTCATAGCAAACACAATTGCAGATGAAACAGGTGCTGAGGTATGTGAACTTAATTCGTGCCATAATGTAAGCAAAAAGCAGATAGAAAAAGGTATTTCCTATGTTGATATGATGCGTGAAAATATGAAAGCTCTGAAAAAAGCGTTATATTAATTTTTCGTGTCATCATCTTTTTTGTCGTGCTTTAAACGGCAGTCCTTGCAGTAGCCGAAAAGTTCAACATGATGTTCTGTAACTTCAAAATTATTTTCGTCAAGTTCAGCAATATTATGCATAACAGGACATTCATTAAGCGGTATTTTCTTTTTGCAGTCAAGGCAGATTGCATAATGGCAATGTTTTTCATTTCTTATTTCAAAAACCGCCTCACCGCCTGACGGAAGATTATGCTGAACTATTATATTTGCTTTTTCAAAAGCATTTAATGTTCTGTATATTGTTGAAAAATTTACTTTAAGATTTTGTTTTTCAGTAAGTTTATATATATCAGATGCAGTGAGGGGTTCATCACTGTTCTTTAAAATTTCAAATATTGCAAGTCTTGGCATTGTTTTTTTGAGATTTTCAGGATAATTTACACTCATTTATAACGGACCTTTCTTCAAGTTAGTTCCCTTAAATTATAGACTATTTTTCAAATTTTGTCAAGACACTTGATCAATGAGAAATTAGGAATTAGGAATGAGGAATTAAGGTGTCGCCTGCGGCGACA
The DNA here is from genome assembly GCA_022769365.1 of Oscillospiraceae bacterium. Taxonomy (GTDB): domain Bacteria; phylum Bacillota; class Clostridia; order Oscillospirales; family Ruminococcaceae; genus Ruminococcus_C. The sequence goes on from JALEJO010000072.1 coordinate 1,404, forward strand.
AATCCCCCTCTGTCACTTCGTGACATCTCCCCGAGGGGAGATAACCCCTCAGTCAAGCCTTCGGCTTGCCAGCTCCCCTTTCAGGAGAGCCTTATAAGAAATTTGCAAATTTAATAAAAAATACCTATTTAGAGCCTCTCCTGAAAGGGGAGGGGGACCGTCGAAGGCGGTGGAGGGGTATTTAAATTCGTCAGCGAAGCTGACACCTTAATTCCTCACTCCTCATTCCTAATTACTCATTGAAATTAAAAAGGAGATATAAAGAATGGATTTAATAAAATGTATTGATGTAGCTGTTTCATATTCGGCAGAACCTGTTGTGGAACATCTTGATTTAACAATAAAAAAAGGAATGTATCTTTGTTTTATAGGTGAAAACGGAAGCGGCAAAACAACACTTATGAAAGCAATACTCGGACTTGTTCCCGTAAGTCAGGGGAAAATTGAAAAATCAAAAGACCTTGCAACAGGTTATCTTCCTCAGCAGACACAGATACAAAAAGATTTTCCTATATCGGTTTACGAAGTTGTTTTGTCGGGATTTGTAAAGAAAAAAGGTTTCAGACCGTTTTATTCAAAAGATATGAAAAAGAAAGCACTTGAACTGATTGAAAAAGTCGGTATGAAAAATTATAAAAATAAATCATACCGAGAATTATCAGGCGGACAGCAGCAAAGAGTTCTTCTTGCAAGGGCTTTATGCAGTACAGATGATATATTATTTCTTGATGAACCTGTTACAGGTCTTGACCCTAAAGCAACAGCGGAAATGTATTCGCTTATAGAAAAATTAAATAATGAGGGTATGACAATAGTAATGGTATCTCATGATATGGAGTCAGCTTTGAAATATGCATCACATATATTGCAGATAGAAAATCATAAGGCGGCTTTTTTCGGTACAAGCACAGATTATCTCAATTCAGATGCAGGAAAAATATATATGAAAGAGGCAAAAATATGATAAACGAACTTATTCAGATGTTTTCTTATGATTTTCTTTTAAGGGCAATAGTTGTCGGAGTGATAGTTTCAGCTTGCTGTGCGGCACTTGGAACAAATCTTGTTTTAAAAAGATATTCAATGATAGGTGACGGTCTTTCACACGTCGGATTCGGTGCATTGGCAATAGCACTTGCCTGCAACGTTGCACCGCTTATGGTTGCAATACCCGTTGTTGTTATTGCGGCAATTCTCCTTTTAAGACTTAACCAAAACAGCAAAATTCACGGAGATTCGGCAATTGCTTTAATTGCAACAGGAAGTATGGCAATTGGTGTTATGATAATTTCAATGACGCACGGAATGACGACTGATATATATAGTTATATGTATGGAAGTATACTTGCTGTAAGTCACAGTGATTTATGGATAAGCATAGTTTTATCAGCCTGCATTTTAATATTGTTTGTTGTTTTTTATAATACTCTTATGGCAGTTACATTTGATGAAAATTTTGCAAAAGCAATAGGAGTAAATATTGGATTTTATAACACAGTTATAGCTATTTTAACAGCTGTAACAATAGTTCTTGGAATGAAACTTGTTGGAACACTTTTAATTTCAAGTTTAATAGTTATACCGTCACTTTCTTCAATGAGAGTATGCACAAGATTTAAAACGGTTGTTATCTTTTCGGTAATTTTTGAAATAATATGCTTTTTTATAGGCATTTTTATATCATATACCTGTACAACACCTGCGGGTGCAAGTGTTGTATGTGTAAATATTGCCGGACTTCTTATTTGCATTGCAGTTGAAAAAATAAAAAAACATATATCAATAAAAAAATCCAATTCTTAAAAATTCATAGAGTCATCATCAGTAAGGGTTCTTTCAAAAAAAGAATCCTTATTTTTATGTATATTTGGCAAACTTTCCCAAAGCTGTTTTAAATATCTGCTGCAACCTCCAATATATGAAGGTGCCTGATAATAAAGACAGTTTTTACAGTTTGGAATACTCCACATTATAAGCATATTGTCCCTTTGGGAAATCATTGTTATATATCTGTAAACAAGTTCAAGTTTGCTGAAAGGGTAATACGCTGACTTGAAATTTTTATATTCTTTATTATATAAAACGTGCCTTATGTGTTTTTCAAATTGATACTTTCCAATATAAATATCTCTTCCTGCCATAGCAGAAAGTTCATAGTCTTTTACTTTGTCAAGCTTATGATTTTTATTTATTTCTTCAATATCAAAAATACATTTTATTTTATATGTGCTATAGAATTTCTGCCACCAGTTGTAACTGTCGATAATTGTTTCTTTAAGATTTCCACTTATATCGTTTTTTTCAAGAACTTCATTAAGCATATCTCTCGGCATATTTCTGTAAGTAAAAACTGAATCAAGCATATATACAGAATTATTGACAAAAAGTTCATATTCAAGTTTTTTTGTTATAAGATACTGCTGATGTATTTTTATTTTTTTCAATATAAGATGTGCATTTTGTTTTATTTCACTCAGCATATTATAGTAGTAGTCGGTGCAGGCTTTATCTTTTGTTAAAACATAAATATCATTTTCAAAATTTCTGTTTGTGTCAAGAGTCAGATAAGACTGTCTGCCTTTTTCAACGGCAATGCTTTGATTAAATCCATAATTTTCTGATTTTTCAACACAATATACTTCAATATTATCTCTTGCATAAAGCTGAAGCCATTTTATAAGATATTTATATGACTGATATTTTTCATCAATCGTTATAATGAGAATGATTTTATGCCCTGCATTTATTAAATCCATATATGTTTTGTTTGTCTGGGAATATATGTCAAAATATTTTTCGTTTTCATAATCGAAAAATATAAAATCGCCTATTATTATTTCATTTTTAGAACCTGAAGCATTTTTAAAGAAATCTTTTTGAACTTCGAGTCTGCCCTGAAGACCTGTATATATTTTAACTTCGGCACTCCATGAAATATCTGTAAATCCAAAAGACATAAAATCATTGTTTTGTGAAAAATCCAGAAGAAAGCTGTTTAATGCGGATATTATTTCTTCTTTTTCGCAAGCCTCAAGACTTTTTTCAACATAAGGTTCAAGAATATCTTTTGTTAATTTAAAAAAAAGAGAAAGTTCATCTGTGTAACAATTGACTATATATTGAGAAATTTCCATAGAAGTTTCTTTTGTCAAACGTCTTTTGTTGTTTTTATATTTGCTTATAAGTGTTTCATCAATATGCAGAGAAAGAGCAAGTTCTTTTCCCGAAATATTAAGTCTTTTCATAATATCTGAAAGATGACTTTGAGATTTTTTTGTACTATTCATATAATCACCGCCTTTTTTATTTGGATGATTATACCATACCAAGTATTTAATTGTCAATTTTTAAAAGTTGACAATTTTTGCAAAAATTAACGATGAAAAGCCGTTTTTTCTAAAAAATATATATTCTTGATGTAAAAATATTAATTTTTAATTTAAAACGTAAAAAAAGCTGTATTATTTAAAAGTTGCTTTTTTATGCAGATTTTATAATAATACAATTCAAAAAAACTTTTTATTGTCTAAAAAAATAAAAATACACCTTTTTTTCAAAAATTATTGTATTTTAGTGTGTAATATGCTATAATTTAATTATGTGTCATATACACCAAATTAAAAAGAGAGGTTTAATTAAAATGGTTAAAAAAATTATAGCTGCGGCTATTGCAGCATCAATGATGCTTTGTGCTGTTCCAACAATTGCAATTACATCAATGGCTTATGGCGGAAATCCAAGCGATTCAGAATCAGGAAAACCAACAGGTGAAACTGATGATCTTGAATGGTCTGTTGAAAATAATGTTTTAACAATAACAGGCGAAGGTCCTATGTATGACTACCACAGAGATTACGATGTTCCGTGGAATGAATACAAAGATACTATAACAGAAATAGTTATAGGCGAGGGCGTTACAAATGTAGGTTCATATTGCGGTGCATATTTTCCGGAACTTACAAAAGTAACTCTTCCATCAACTTTAACAAGTATTTCAAGCTATTCTTTTACACAATCCCAAAAACTTGCTGAAATAACTATTCCTGACAAAGTTGAATTAATTGGTCAGTGTGCTTTTTACAGAGATACAGCACTTGAAAAAATAAACATTCCTGCTGCCGTTAAAAAAATAGATGTGCGTGCATTTGATTATTGTACTTCTCTTGAAACGGCTGAAATTGCCGAAAACAGTTGCCTTGAAACTATCGGAAGCAGTTCTTTCAATGCCTGCAAAAAACTTAAAGAATTTATAATACCTGATACCGTTACAATACTTGGTTCAAATCCTTTCGACGGCTGTTATTCTCTTGAAAAGATGGTTTACGGAAAAGGTCTTACAAAAATAACTTCACACGCTTTTTACAGATTGACAGGACTTAAAACTTTTATTTGCAGAGGAAATGTTACATCTATAGGTGCAAGTGCATTTGAAAACTGCATAAATCTTGAAACTTTTGAAGTTCCTGACACTGTTGAAACAATAGAATCAAAGGCATTTTATTTCTGTCAGTCTTTAACTGAATTTCCAAACCTTGAAAATGTTGCAAATGTTGCCGAAAA
>JALEJO010000074.1 GCA_022769365.1 Oscillospiraceae bacterium
CTCACTACGGTTACCATTATATCACTTTTCACCTAATTTGTCAATATAAAAAAACTTGAATTTACGGCTTTTTTTTATTTTATTATGGCATATTAACGAAAATGGGCGGGTTTTTGGTTACAATTTGTAACTTTTTGTTACTGATAAGCGTGCATATGAATTTTATTTTTCACACAGTTTACACTTTGTTAAGCTTACATTTTTTGGATATTTTGATCACTACCTGCAATTAGGAGTTGAAATTAGGAGTGAGGAATTAGGAATGAGGAAGCGGCGTGTCGCCGCAGCCAAGTCACCACACATAATAATTATGAATGAGGAGTGAGGAATTATGGTGTCGCCCTGCGGCGACAAATCCCCCTCTGTCACTTCGTGACATCTCCCCTTGGGGAGAACACCTCTCAGTCAGCATTTGCTGACAGCTCTCCTTAAAAGGCGAGCCTTAAAAACACAACATTGCAAATCTAATTGAAAGCCTCTCCTTTCAAGGAGAGGTGGCAAGGCAAAGCCTTGACGGAGAGGTTTAAAATCAGTCAGCGAAGCTGACACCACAATTCCTCATTAATATAAAACTGTTTTATTTAATATATAAAGTATAAGGGCTGAAATACTTACTGTTTCACAAGTTTCATATTAAATGTATATATATTTATTGACCTCTTTTATGCATATGTGACAAATAGAACAAAAAACGTATTTTTCTTGAAAAAAACTATTGACATTTCACAAAAGCTGTGATATAATATAATCACCGAAAGGGAGATAAGAGATACGAAAGAAAGTAACAACTGAAGTAATAACCTCAGCAGTTTATAATGTTTAATATCTCGAACCTTTCGCAGAACCAAATTTGAAAACGGTATCGGATAGGAGGATGGAACCAATGGAATTAGAACCACAGCAGTTTCATATGCTTAGAATATCGTTTGATATGATGCATACCTGATATAAAACGGCTGATAATCTGACGGACATAGAGTTCCGAGTGCAGACAGCGTGAAGTAACATAGTATGACGGATGTATTATGATGACGTTTTTGAAACTGTGTTTTTAAAGATTTTGCTTGTGCATTGGTATTTTAAGCATAGCAGAACGTACATTGAAAATGATGACGATTTTCAGTGGTAGCACGATTGAATGTTATCGTTTCAGATATATTAAATACCGAACTAAATGACAGGTTGTCGTTTACATAAAAAGTAATCTTTTGGAGGTACAGTCCCATGGCATTTTGATTAAGTCCCGACATTTTGATGACTCGTGGACATAGGAACTAAAACTTAAACCATAAAATTCTTCAAATATTTCACTATAAGAGTATGGCAGCTTTAAAGAGCCATAAACGTACGAGTTTTTTAAGATATGAGGCTTTGAGACCAATGGAATAATTAGTGTTAAATCGTTTAGTTTACAGAAATTTATATGAAAGGCATGAGACCAATGGCATAATTTGTTTAAAATGTTCGACAAAAATTTATTGAGAAAGGCGTGAGTCCGGTGGCATAGCAGTTTTGATATTTCGACCCCAATAATAATGAAAGGCTGAGTCCGATGGAATAATTTGTTTCTACCTATTAAGACTAAAATTTATATGAAAGGCATGAGTCCAATGGCATAGTTTGATTTGCGTATGTGAATAAAATTTATAATGAAAGGGTGTTATCCGATGCAGTAACAGCAGTATATTTTGACGGATTTAAAATTTTTGAACGAAAAGGTGGTTCCGATGAAGTGTTAAGCTTAAAATTGAATATTTTAAAATGATGCGTTTGCTTTTGATTGTTGAAAGTAAATGCATTATTTTTTTGTGTTTAAATATAATAGTTGCACAAATAAATTCAACTTTTGATTGATATTTTACATTTAAAAGAAAAATATTTGTTAAAAGGCATATTTTTTTTGCATTGTCAAAAAAAAGGCTTGACAAATCGCTTCAAATCGTTTATAATAGGTATAAAAGTATTTCTGTGAGTGTGAAATACTGCTTTATTTTTAATTTATCATTTAATATTTGAATACAGAGAGGAGCAAGGGTAAATGAAGAGAACTTACCAGCCAAAGAAAATACACAGAAAAAAAGAACATGGCTTTATGAAGAGAATGTCTACAAAGAACGGCAGAAAGGTTTTAGCTCGTAGGAGAGCAAAGGGCAGAGCAAAACTTACCTACTAACGAGTCACAAGACCACAACATGATTTGTTTGTGGTCTTTTTGTTTTATTGAAAGCCCGATATAACATAAACTTATTTTATAAATGAACGGAGATTTATTTATGAATACTATTGTTCCTGTAACAGAGAATAAAATATTCCTGAGAGCATATAAAAAGGGAAAGTCCTTTGTTTGTCCTCAGTTTATTGTTTATGTTATGAAAAATAAATACCGATATAAAAGACTCGGTATCACCGTTGGCAAAAAATGCGGCATTGCTGTTGCAAGGTCGAGATGCAGACGTGTTGTCCGTGTTATGTACAGGGAAAATTACGATATGATCCCTGCGGGATATGATGTTATAATAGTTGCAAGAAAACCGCTTGCAGAAATGAGTTCAACTGAAGCATCTGAATTGTTTGCAAATCAGACAAAAAAGTTTTTTGCCTCTTTTCCGTCTAAAAACGGTGGAGAAAAAAATCCAAAGCGTGAAAATACAAATGATAATATAGAAAAAACAGAGTCAGCTCATTAAGAAAGAAAGTGTCTTGAAGTGAAATACTTACTTATGTTGTTGGTAAAAGCATATAAAAGATTTATTTCACCGCTTTTTCCGCCAAAATGCAGATATTACCCGTCTTGTTCTTCTTATGCACTTGAAGCAATTTCAAAATTTGGTGCAGTTAAAGGTACTATCCTTGCAGTGTGGAGAATTTTAAGATGCAACCCTTGGAGTGACGGCGGTATTGATCCCGTTCCCGAGAGATTTACTTTGAAAAGAAACAGATAAAATTTTATACGAGAAAAAGCAAAGGAGAATTTTTTACTGCCATGATGACACTATATCATATTCTTGGAACTCCGTTTGGCTGGATTATGAAAATCATTTATGATCTTGTCAAAAATTATGGTGTGGCTATAATACTCTTTACGCTGTTTACAAAGATTATCCTTTTCCCGATAACTTACAAACAGATGAAGAACGCTTCAAGAATGCAGCTTCTGAATCCAAAACTTGAGAAGCTCAGAAAAAGTTATAAGAATAATCCGCAGAAGCTTCAGGAAGAACAGATGAAACTGTATCAGGAAGAACATATAAATCCTATGGGTTCATGTTTGCCGATGCTTCT